>NZ_JBFAZH010000548.1:0-5163 GCF_040681735.1 Actinoplanes sp. NPDC051633
ATCGCGGCGATGTCGCGCTGCGATCCTTTCGGGTTGCCGTGCGTGTAACGGGCGACCACCCGGCCCTCCGCCTCGAGCTGGTCGAGGGTGCGCTCGTCGGCCACGAAGCAGCCCTCGCCGTTCTTCACCGGGATGAGGATCTCCTGACCGTCGGTGAAGCTGTTCGTCCACGCCGTCGACGTCGACTCGACGCGCAGGAACTGGTCGCGGTTGCGGAAGTGCAGGTGCTGGTTGCGGGTCAGCGCGCCGGGCAGCAGGTGCGCCTCGCAGAGGATCTGGAAGCCGTTGCAGATGCCGAGCACGGGCAGGCCGCCCGCCGCCGCGTCGGCGATGGTCTCCATCACCGGGGCGAACCGGGCGATGGCGCCGCAGCGCAGGGCGTCGCCGTAGGAGAAGCCGCCGGGCAGGACCACGGCGTCGACATCGTGCAGCTCGGGGTCGCCGTGCCAGAGGCGGACCACGTCGGCGCCGGCGATGCGTGCGGCGCGGGCCGCGTCCCCGTCATCCAGCGACCCCGGGAAGGTGACCACACCGATACGCATGGTTAGGCAACCTCGGCGGGCTCGTCGGTGGTGATGGAGAAGTCCTCGATCACGGGGTTCGCCAGCAGCTTGTCGGCGATCTCACGGGCGGTGTCGAGATCCGGCTCACCGTCGAACTCGATCTCGATGCGACGACCGATGCGGACCGAGGAGACGGTGGAGACGCCGAGCCTGGGCAGCGCGTTCGCGACCGCCTGGCCCTGCGGATCCAAGATCTCCGGCTTGAGCATGACGTCGACGACGACGCGAGCCACGGGCACTCCTGACTGTAGGTGCGCAGTTGGGTGCCCCTGAGAAGGGGCGAGCAGCCCGAAGCCTACCCTGTCGCCCGTCCGGACGACCCATCGGCAGGTGTCGCGCAGCCGACCTTGAGCGCTCTGAGCAGCGCATGTTCATGGTGATCTCCGCCACCTAAGCGGTTACAGCTTCAATCACCGTGATGATCGCGAGGATCAGGCAGACGGTCGCACCGACGTAGCGGACCAGGGACAGCTTGACCCGTTTCAGCAGCCAGCGTCCCAATAGGATGGCCAGGCCGCTGACGAGGGCGAGGCCGGCCCAGGAGCCGAAGAAGACGGGTACGGCGGGCCGCCCGCTGGCCACCAGTCCGGCGGTCAGCAGCTGAGAGAGATCGCCCCATTCCGCCGTGAACAGGATGAGGAAGCTGGTCAGCGCCGCACGCCACCCGGGGCGCTCGTCGGTGATCTTGCCCGCGTACTCGTCCTGGGCCTGCTCCTCGGAGATCTCCTCGCCCTTGCGCGCGCCACGCACCAGCACCACCGCACCGATCGCGAAGAGCGCCGCCGCCACGAACGCGACCGGCTGCCGAGGCAGCTGCGACACCAGCGTGCCGGCCAGCACGGCGATCAGGCACTGCACGCCGAAGGCGGCCAGCACGCCCAGGTAGACCGGCAGCGGGCGGTACCGGGTGCTCAGCACCAGGGTGGCGACGAACGTCTTGTCCGGCAGCTCCACCGGCACGATCGCGACGAAGGCCACCAGCGCGGCGGTCAACAGCTCCACGGACATCTCCCGATTTCCGGGTCATGGGTCATCACACGGTGATAGGTGTCAATTGGGCTTAGGCGCGATGCATCGATGCGCATACCGTCGGTTACCCCGACCATCCCCATGGAAGGAGCCTGGCGTGCGTCTCCGCATCGTCGTCGCCTCGCTTTCCCTCGCCCTCACCGGCGCCCTCGTTCTATCCGCCGCCGCCACCGCGGCGCCGGCCGGACCGGACCGCATCATCGGCGGCAGCCTCGTCTCCTCTGCCCCCTGGGCCGCCGCGGTCTTCGCCAACGGCAGCTTCACCTGCTCCGGCACGATCATCTCAGCCAACTACGTGCTGACCGCGCGGCATTGCGTGAACGGCACCATGTCGGTACGCGTCGGCAGCGTCTACCGCAGCTCCGGCGGCGTCACCCGCAGCGTCACCTCGTCGTCCACCCGCAGTGACCTGGCCCTGCTGCGCCTGAGCAGCCCGGTGTCCACCACGTACGTCACGCTCAGCAGCGCATACCCGCCGGTCAACTCGACCAACTCCATCTATGGCTGGGGCATGACCTGCAACACCGGTTGCGGCGCCTCGACCCAGCTGAAGACGGCCAGCGTCCGGGTGACCACGACGAACGCGCGGGACGCCTACGGCGGCCGGGCCATCGGCAGCACCGCGATCAACGGCAACGCGTGGCGCGGCGACTCCGGCGGTCCGCAGTTCTACAACGGTTCGCAGGTCGGCGTCGCCTCCACCGCCGACGGCGTGAGCCGGCAGTACTACGGCAGCGTCGCCTACAACCGCACCTGGATCACGCAGGTCGCGGGCGTGTAGCACAGCCTCCGCCGGGGCGCGGCGTGACCCACGATCCGCCGCGCCCTGGCGGGCTCATCCGAGAATCAGAGGATCGGCGCCGGCCGGTAGCCGGCGGCCTCGGCGTAGCGCGCGAGGATCGGCGCGACCCGCTCCGCGAGGGCGGCGACCTGAGCCGGCGCGGCCCCCACGAACGCCGCACGATCGGCGACCAGCGCATCGATCTCGGCCCGCGACAGTCCCAGCCGCTCGTCGCCCGCGAGCCGGTCGAAGAGGTCGTTGTCGGCCGCGCCCTTCTCCCGCATGGCCAGCGCCACGGCGACCGCGTGCTCCTTGATCACCTCGTGCGCCACCTCGCGCCCGACGCCCTTGCGCACGGCGCCGACCAGAACCTTGGTGGTCGCCAGGAACGGCAGGAAGCGGTCCAGCTCGCGAGCGATCACCGCCGGGTACGCCCCGAACTCGTCCAGCACGGTGAGGAAGGTCTGGAACAGGCCGTCGGTGGCGAAGAACGCGTCCGGCAGCGCGACCCGGCGCACCACCGAGCAGGACACATCGCCCTCGTTCCACTGGTCGCCGGCCAGCTCGCCGACCATCGACAGATAGCCGCGGACGATCACCGCGAGCCCGTTGACCCGCTCGGACGACCGCGTGTTCATCTTGTGCGGCATCGCCGAGGAGCCGACTTGGCCGGGCTTGAAGCCCTCGGTGACCAGCTCCTGGCCGACCATCAGCCGGATCGTGGTGGCCAGCGACGACGGCCCGGCGACGATCTGGGCGAGCGCGGACACCACGTCGAAGTCGAGCGATCGGGGGTAGACCTGGCCCACGCTGGTCAGCGTCCGTTCGAAGCCGAGGTGCTCGGCGACGCGCTGCTCGAGGGCGGTCAGCTTCTCGGCGGAGCCGTCCAGCAGGTCGAGCTGATCGGCGGCGGTGCCGACCGGGCCCTTGATGCCGCGCAGGGGGTAGCGCCGGATCAGGTCGTCGAGGCGCTCGTACGCGATCAGCAGCTCCTCCGCCGCCGACGCGAACCGCTTGCCCAGCGTGGTCGCCTGCGCCGCGACGTTGTGCGACCGCCCGGTGATCACCAGGTCGGAGTGCTCGGCGGCGAGCGCACAGAGGCGGGCGAGCGTAGCCACCACGCGGTCGCGGATCAGCTCGAGCGACGCCCGGATCTGGAGCTGCTCGACATTCTCCGTCAGGTCGCGAGAGGTCATTCCCTTGTGGACCTGCTCGAAGCCGGCCAGGGCGCTGAACTCCTCGATCCGCGCCTTCACGTCGTGCCGGGTGATCCGCTCACGGGCCGCGATGCCGGCCAGGTCAACGTCGTCGAGGACCTTCTCGTACGCCTCGACCGCGCCCGCCGGCACCGCCACTCCCAGGTCACGCTGCGCGCGCAGCACGGCCAGCCAGAGGCGGCGTTCCATCCGCACCTTCTCCTCCGGCGACCAGAGCGCGACCAGGTCGGCGGAGGCGTATCGGGCGGCGAGCACGTTCGGGATCGTCACGCCAGCGATTCTTCCACCCGGGGGTCGGGCAGCTTGTGCTCGAGGTGGCGGACGTCACGGGCGGCCACCATGCCGACCACGGCGAGCACCATCAGCGCGGCCAGCCCGATCAGCGTCGGCTCCAGGCCGAACCGCTCGGCGAGCGGACCGACCGCGACCTGCCCGATCGGGATGGCCACGAACGAGCCGACCATGTCGTAGGAGTAGACGCGAGCCAGGACGTCGCCCGGCACGTGCTCCTGCATGGTCGTCTCCCAGGCGATGCCGAACTGCTCGACCGTGATGCCGGCGAGGAAACCGGCGGCCACCATGAGAGCGAACTGCGGGCGGACGCCGAGCACGAAGACCGGCAGGGCCAGGAACGCGGTGCAGACCACGCCGAGGAAGAGGAACCGCTGCACCCGCAGGCGCATCGCGATCAGCGCGCCGACGATCATGCCGGCGGTCTCCGCGGCGAGCACGAAGCCCCACGCCCGCCGCCCGATGGTCTCGTCGGCGACGATCGGGCCGAGCACGAACATGCCGCCGACGAAGGCCGCGTTGATCACGCAGAAGCCGGCCACGACCACCCACAGCCAGGTGCGGGAGCGAAACCCCGACCAACCGGTGCGCAGGTCGTGCACGATGCCGGTCCTGGCCTTCGCCGCGGCGGCCTCGGTGGGCCGGCGGCCGGCGAGCGCCGGTCTGATCAGGCCGAAACAGACGGCGGAGACGAGGAAGGCGCCGGCGTCCACCGCGATGCCCCAGCCGGGTCCGACGGCGGCCACGAGGATGCCGCCGACCGGCGCGCCGAGGATGGCGGCGCCGTTGAGGAACAGCCGGCCGAGCGCGTTCGCCTGCTGTCGCATGTCGGCCGGGACGAGCTGCGGGACGATCGCCGACGAGGCGGGCATTGCGAGCGCAGCGACCATGCCGTTGAACCCGGCCAGCAGGATCAGCACCGGGATGGTGGCGGAACCGGTCAGCACCAGCGCCGCGACCACGGCCTGGCTGGCGAACGCGGCGAGGGACGAGCCGACCATCAGCAGGTGCTTGGGCATCCGGTCGGCCAGCGCGCCGCCGAAGAGCAGGAACGCGACGTTGACGACGGTCCGCGCGGCGACCACCAGGCCGAGGTCGGTGGCCGAGTCGCTCAGGTCGAGGACGGCGAAGGCCAGCGCGATCGGCGCGACCGCGTTGCCGAAGGAATTGGCGGCGCGGCCGGCCAACCAGGCCCGGTAGGCCGGCAGCCGCAGCGGGCCAAGAGTTCGCCCCATCATGCGTCCGGGTCGAGCTGGAACATCGCGAGCGAGGTCGATGTGCG
>NZ_JBFAZH010000549.1:0-5161 GCF_040681735.1 Actinoplanes sp. NPDC051633
GCCGTCGGGCCTGCCCTTTGCCGCACTGATCAACTCACCCGGCTCAGTTCTTGTGCTCGACCTCGCCGCGCAGCGTCACGAACTCCTTCTGCAGCTCGGCCTTGCCCTTGAAGAGCATCGCGAACATGCCGATGCTGCCGTTGTCCGACCACACGCAGATCGCGGTCTTCACGCCGCTCGCGGTGGTCTCACCGCACTTGGCGATGCCGCCGAGCGGGCCGGGGTCGACGTCGGTCATGTCGCTCGCGGACATGCCGCTCGACGACATGCCCTTGGTGAACTCGTCGAACCGGCTCTCCGCCGAGCCCGTGAGCGACGAGGCGGCGACCACCATGACCAGGTCCTGCTTGAGCACGTCGCCGTAGGCGGCGGCCACCGAACCGGTCGCGCCGGGCACCTTGGAGATCTCGCCGTCGAGCTGGTCGACGCTGGCGGTCAGGGTCGGGTCGGTGACCTTGTCGCGGCCGCCCAGGGTCACCGGCTCGCTGACCGTGATCTTCGCCGCGTCGACGACATCGCCCACCTTGTCCTTCGCCACGAAGAACGCCACCGCGGCGCCGCCACCGCACAGCACCAGGACCACGGCGGCGATGATCAGAATGATCTTGCCGGCCGAGGACTTCTTCTTGGGCGGAGGAGCGCCGAACGGCGGCGCCGGCTGACCGCCGAACTGCGGCGGCTGCTGGCCGTATTGCGGCGGCTGCTGGCCGTATTGCGGCGGCTCCTGGCCGTACTGCGGCTGCCCGTACTGCTGTGGCTGCTCCTGGCCGTATTGCGGCCGGCCGTAGGTCTGCGGCTGCTCCTGCCCGTACTGCGGCTGCCCGTAGGTCTGCGGCTGCGACTGGCCGTATTGCGGCTGGCCGCCGAACGGGTCGTTCGACTGGGGCGGGTAGCCGCCGCCCGAGGACGGCGCCGGCGGTGGTGGAGGTGCGTAGCCGCCACCCGACGAAGGTGCAGGCGACTGGTAGCCCGGCTGCTGCGGCGGATAGCCCTGCGGCTGGCCGGACTGAGGGTCCTGCGGATAGGGCGAATACGGCGGCTGCGACATATGAACTCCAGTAGAAGACATGCCTGGCCGCCGGAGCCTACCCAGAGATCGCCTGCCGGACGGACGCCCCCGTGCCATTTCTGACACGGGGGCGTCGGATAACAGACATCAAGCGGGAAGGCTGGCAATTCCCTTCGGCAGGAAACGCTTCCCGGTCACCCGTTCGGCGATCCCGCTGCGATCCAGGAACGGCGTGATCCCGCCGAGGTGGAACGGCCACCCGGCGCCGAGCACCATGCACAGGTCGATGTCCTGCGCCTCGGCCACCACGCCCTCGTCGAGCATGATGCGGGCCTCCTCGGCCAGCGCGGCGAGGGTGCTCTCGCGTACCTCGTCGGCGGTGGACGGAGCGGAACCGCCCTTCACCAGCTCGGCCAGCGCGGGGTTGATCTCGTCGTCGACCATCAGTGGCAGGCCGGCGTCGACGATCTTGCGGAGGCCGGGGCTCTCGCCGAACCGGTCCGGGAACGCCTCGTGCAGCGTCTCGCCCACGTGCAGGCCGACCGCCGGCCCGACGAGCTGGAGCAGCGCGATCGGGCGCATCGGCAGGCCCAGCGGGTCGAACGCGGTGTCCACCACGGCCGGCGGAGTCCCCGCGTCGATCGCCTTGAAGATCTCGCTGGTGTAGCGGGTGAGCAGCCGGTTCACCACGAAGGCCGGCGCGTCCTTGACCAGCACGCAGGACTTGCGCAGCTCCTTGCCGACCGCGAACGCCGTGGCCAGCGTCGCGTCGTCGGTGCGCTCGCCGCGGATGATCTCGAGCAGCGGCAGCACCGCGACCGGGTTGAAGAAGTGGAAGCCCACCACGCGCTCGGGGTGCTCGAGGTCGGCCGCCATCGCGGTGATCGACAGCGAACTGGTGTTCGTGGCGAGCACGGCCTCCGGCGTGACGATCTTCTCCAGCTCGGCCCAGACCTGCTTCTTGACGTCGAGGTTCTCGAAGACCGCCTCGATCACGAAGTCGGCGTCGGCGAACACCGACTTGTCCACCGAGCCGCTCACCAGGCCGCGCAGCTTGGCCGCGGTGCCCTCGTCCATCCGGCGCTTGCCGACCAGCTTGTCGATCTGGCCGCGGACGTAGTCGACGCCCTTGTCGACGCGGGACTGGTCGAGGTCGGTCATCACCACCGGCACCTGCAGCCGCCGCGCGAAGAGCAACGCCAGCTGCGAGGCCATCAGGCCCGCCCCCACGATGCCGACCTTGGTGACCTTGCGGGCCAACCCCTTGTCGGGTACGCCCACCGGGCGCTTCGCGCGACGCTGCACCAGGTCGAAGGCGTACAGGCTGGCCCGGGACTCGTCGCCCATGATCAGATCGGCCAGGGCCTGCGTCTCGGCGGCCGTGCCGTCGGAGAACGACGCGTCCTTGGCCAGAGCCAGCAGCTCGAGCGCCTTGTTCGCGGACGGCACCGCGCCGTGCAGCCGCTCGTCGAGCTGCTGCTTCGCGAAGAACAGCACGCCGTCCCACATGTCGCGGTCGACCTCGGGCCGGGTCACGGTGACCTCGCCCCGGACCACGCCGGCCGCCCACTCGATGGACCGTTCGAGGAAGTCGGCCGGCTCGAGCAGTACGTCGGCGACGCCCATCTCGGCGGCCTGCTCGGGCTTGAGCACCTTCTGCGTCAGCGGGTTCTGCAGGATCACCTGGGCGGCGCCGGCGATGCCGATCAGGTTGGGCAGCAGCTGGCTGCCGCCCCAGCCGGGGACCAGCCCGATCGCGACCTCGGGCAGGCCGAGGGCCGCCGCGCCGCCGGAGACCGTGCGGTAGTGGCAGTGCAGCGCGACCTCGAGGCCGCCGCCCAGCGCCGCGCCGTTGACGAAGGCGAAGGTCGGGATGGTGGAGTCCTTGAGCCGGGCGAACACCCGGTGCCCCAGCTCGCCGAGCTCGACGGCCTGCTCGCGGCTCGTGATCAGCGGCATGCCGGTGATGTCCGCGCCGACGCAGAAGATGTACGGCTTGCCGGTGATCGCGATGAACGCCGGGTCTTTTGAAACCGCCGCCGTGATCGCCGCGTCCAGTTCCTTGAGCCCGGCCGGACCGAAGCTGTTCGGCTTCTTGTGGTCGAAGCCGTTGTCCAGGGTGATCAGCGCGGCCTTCTTGTCGAGGCCGGGGACGCTGATGAGGCGCATCAAGGCCTTGGTGACGACCTCGTTCGGGTTCTCGGTCACTTGCCCTCCCATGCCGGGTTCTCCCAGATGACCGTGCCGCCCATGCCGATGCCGATGCACATCGCGGTGAGGCCGTAGCGGACCTCGGGGTGCTCGGCGAACTGCCGCGCGAGCTGGGTCATCAGGCGTACGCCGCTGGAGGCGAGCGGGTGGCCGACGGCGATCGCGCCGCCCCACGGGTTGACCCGGGGGTCGTCGTCGGCGATGCCGAAGTGGTCGAGGAACGCGAGCACCTGCACCGCGAACGCCTCGTTGAGCTCGAACAGCCCGATGTCGTCGATGGTGAGACCGGCGAGCCGCAGCGCCTTTTCGGTCGAGGGGATCGGGCCGTAACCCATCACCTCGGGCTCGACGCCGACGAACCCGTACGACACCATCCGCATCGCGATCGGCAGGCCCAGCTCGCGGGCCGTCTCCTCGGCGGCGAGGATGGACGCGGTCGCGCCGTCGTTGAGGCCGGCCGCGTTGCCCGCGGTCACCCGGCCGTGCGGGCGGAACGGCGTCTTCAGCGTCGCCAGCTTCTCCATCGACGTCGCGCGCGGCGCCTCGTCGGCCGTGGCCAGGCCCCAGCCCTCCTCGGCGATGCGGGTCGCCATGGGCACCAGGTCGGGCTGCAGCTTGCCGTTCGCGTACGCCTTCGCCGTCTTCTCCTGCGAGGCGAGCCCGAACGCGTCGGCCCGCTCCTTGGTGATCCCCGGCAGGCGGTCGTGCAGGTTCTCCGCTGTCGAGCCCATCACCAGCGCGGACGGGTCCACCAGCTTCTCGGCCAGGATCCGTGGGTTGGGATCGACGCCGTCACCCATCGGGTGGTGGCCCATGTGCTCGACACCGCCGGCGATGGCGATGTCCATCTGGCCCATCGCGATGCCGCCGGCGACCGTGGTCACCGCCGTCATCGCGCCGGCGCACATGCGGTCGATCGCATAGCCCGGCACGGTCTTGGGCAGGCCGGACAGCAGCGCGGCCGTACGGCCGATGGTCAGGCCCTGGTCCCCCGTCTGGGTGGTGGCCGCGATCGCGACCTCGTCCACCCGCTCGGGCGGCAGCTGCGGATTGCGGCGCAGCAGCTCTCGGATGCAGCGGATCACCAGGTCGTCGGCGCGGGTCTCGGCATACATGCCGCCCGCCTTGCCGAACGGAGTGCGGACGCCGTCGACGAAGACGACCTCCCGAACTTGACGGGGCACAGCAAGCCTCCCGGACTTCGCGAGCGCGGATGGCATTACCCTACTCGTCGGTAACTAAGCCTCGCCAGGAACTGTGGCATCTGCCTCTGGGAGAACCTTCGCCAGCCCGTCGGCGATCAGGCCCACCTGCCACGCGCGGGCGCCGAAGCCCCGCAGGATGTCGCCCACCGTCTGCGGCGTCACCTCGTCCGGCGGCGCCCAGGCCAGCCGGCGGATGAAGTCGGGACTGACCAGGTTCTCCGGCGGGAGCGTGTGCGCCTCGGCGGTGCCGATCACCACCTGGCGGCAGCGAGCCAGCCGGGCCGCCGCGACCGGGTCGCGCTCGGCCCAGCGGTGCGGGGGTGGCGGACCGTCCACCGGCTGGTTCACCGGCAGCGCGTCGTCCGGCAGGGCCCGAGCCTCGTCCAGCGCGTCCAGCCAGACCCGGGCCAGGCGGCGCACCGAGCGGCCACCGAAGCCGGGCAGGCCGAGCAGGGTGCGCTCGTCCTTCGGGTCGATCTCCGCGGCCGCCACTATCGCCGAGTCGGGCAGAACCCGGCCGGGTGCCGAGTCGCGGCGGGCGGCGACGCCGTCGCGGGCGTACCAGAGGGCGCGCACCCGGGACTGGGCGCGGGCGCCGCGGACCCGGTGGATGCCGGAGGTGCGGCGCCACGGGTCCGGGCGTACCCGAGGGGGCCGGTCGGCGCCGGCCACCAGCGCGGCGCTTAAAAAATAGAAACAAATTCCAAATGAAATTATTGTTCCTAAGGATGGTATA
>NZ_JBFAZH010000550.1:0-5156 GCF_040681735.1 Actinoplanes sp. NPDC051633
CGGCTTCGTGACCGCCGGGCACTGCGGCGGCACCGGCAGCCCGACGCTGGGCTACAACAACGTCTCGCAGGGCACCTTCGCCGGGTCGTCGTTCCCCGGCAACGACTACGCGTGGGTGCGGACCAACGGCAACTGGGTCCCCCAGCCGTGGGTGAACAACTATGCGGGCGGCAACGTGACCGTGGCGGGCTCGGCGGACGCGGCGGTCGGCAGCTCGATCTGCCGGTCCGGGCGCACCACCGGCTGGCGGTGCGGCACGCTGCTCGGCCGCAACGAGACGATCAACTACGCGCAGGGCTCGGTCTCCGGGCTCAGCCGCAGCAACGCCTGCGCCGAGCCGGGCGACTCCGGCGGCTCGTGGATCTCCGGCAACCAGGCGCAGGGCGTCACCTCCGGCGGCAGCGGCAACTGCTCCTCCGGCGGCACCATGTGGTTCCAGCCGGTCAACGAGATCCTCGGCGTCTACGGACTCTCGCTGACCACCACCGGCGGCGGCAGCGGTGGCGGCCAGGCGGTGATCAGCAACTGGCACAACAAGTGCCTCGACGTGCCCGGCGGGAACTTCGCCGACGGCGTCCGGGTGCAGATGTACACCTGCAACGGCACCGCGGCCCAGCGCTGGGAGTCGGTCGGCGGCACGCTGCGCACCTCGAACAACAAGTGCCTCGACGTGGCCTGGGGCTCGACCGCGAGCGGCACCCCCGTCCAGATCGTCACCTGCAACGGCAACGCCGCGCAGCAGTGGGTGCACACCGCGGCCGGCGACCTGGTCAACCCGCAGGCGAACAAGTGCCTCGACATCGACGCCTGGAACCCGAACGACGGCGCCGTGATGATCATCTGGGACTGCACCGGCGGCGCGAACCAGAAGTGGCGGCGCGGATAGGGGGAATCTCTCCTGCGAAAACTGTTATCGCAGGTCAGAACCTTTAACAAACTTTAATGATTGGCTGAACGAACGGCGCGGGCCACGTTTTCATCGATGATCGTGGCCATGCGTCGTTCCCGAACTCTCCTCCTCACCACCGCCGCGGTCGTCGCCGCGACGGGCACCGTCTGGATCGCCCTGCCGGCCTCGGCCGCCTCGGCCACCGCCGTCGTCAGCAAGACGTCGGACTGGGGCTCCGGCTGGCAGGGCGACGTCACCATCACCAACGCCGGCACCACCGCGATGACGTCCTGGAAGGTCGAGTTCGACCTGCCCGCGGGCGCGACGGTGGGCAGCTTCTGGGAGGCGGACATGACCGCCTCGGGCGCCCACCGGACGTTCACCAACCGCCCCTGGAACGGCTCGGTCCCAATCGGCTCCAAGGTCTCCTTCGGATTCACCGCGAGCGGCGGGATGCCGGTCAACTGCAAGCTCAACGGCGCACCCTGCAACGGCGGCGGCGCCACAGCTCCGGTCCCGCCGGCCACCTCGCCGACCATCAAGCCGCCGGCCACCCCGACGACCGCTCCGACCACCTCTCCGACCACCAGGCCGCCGACCACCGCCCCGACGACGCAGCCGCCGGCCGGCAACCCGCCGCCGGCCGCCTCGAACCTGCTCCCGGTCAACGTCACCAACCGGACCGGCCGCAGCGAGTCGCTCTTCCTCTACGTGCTCGGGGTCAACCTGGCGACCGGCAAGCTCGGCTACGTCGACCAGGGCGGCGCCTTCCACAACTGGACCGGTGGCGCGTCCACGCCGGTGCCCGCGCCGGACGTCTCGATCGCCGGGCCGGGCAACGGCGGCAGCGCCACGCTCAAGATGCCGAAGGGTCTGTCCGGCCGGCTCTACATGTCGTTCGGCCGCAAGCTGGACTTCCGGCTCACCACCGACGGCGTGGTGCAGCCCGCTCCGTGGGCCGGCGGCGACCCCAACCGCGACATCCTCTTCGACTGGTCGGAGTTCACGCTCAACGACTCGGGGCTCTGGCTGAACAGCTCGCAGGTCGACATGTTCGCGATCCCGCATGTGGTGAGCGTGCAGGGCGGCGACGGGCGCACGATGCGGACCGGCGAGGTCAAGCCGGGCGGCCGGCAGCGGGTGATCGACGCGATCAGGGCCACGCCGGGCTTCGCCAAGACGGTGACCACGCGAGCGGACGGCACGGTGCTGCGGGTGCTGGCGCCGGGCAAGGCGGCCGACGGCGGCGCGTTCGACCCCGCGTATCTGGACCCGTACATCGCCGGCGCGTGGAACGCGTACACCTCGAAGGTCCTGACGGTGCAGCCGTTCGGCGACCGGCCGGAGATCAAGTACTCCGGTCGGACCACCGGCAACGTCATGAACTTCACCGACGCCGGTGGCCGCACGGTCGCCTCGTTTCCCAAGCCCAGCACCTCGAACGTCTGGGGCTGCGACGGCGCCCTGGCCGCACCCAACGACCAGGTGGTCGGGCCGATCTCGCGGACCCTGTGCGCGGCGCTGCACCGGTCGACCCTGGGCAGGATCGACACCCAGCCCGGGGGTACGGCGGCAGATTTCTACCAGGGGTCACTGACCAATCACTATTCACGGTTGATTCACGAGAACATGGTGGACGGCAAGGCATACGGATTCGCGTTCGACGACGTCCAGAACCAGGAGTCGCTCGTGCACTCGGGTGACCCGCGAGCTGCGGGGATCGAGCTCTCGCCGTTCTAGAAAGTCCGGCGGAAAGCCCGGCGTGTCAAGCGATTTCCCGCGACACGCCGGGCTTTTTCATGTCCCCGAAACAACCGCTGTGATGGCCATTACGAAAATCGCCGTCCCGGAATTGTCCTGTAGGGCCGTGACTTGTCGTCACTGTGTCAACAGATCAGCGACGGACGGGAAACACCATGACCCTCGCGGTGGAGCGCACCGAGGCAGAGCCGACCTTGGGCGAGCGCATGACGACACGGCAACGGTTCAAACTCGTGCTGGTGCTGGGCGCCCTGATCGCGATCGGCCCGCTCACCATCGACATGTACCTGCCCTCCCTGCCGGCGATCACCGGCGAGTGGGAGGCCACCGCCGCGGCGGTGCAGCTGACGCTGACCGGCACGCTGCTCGGTCTGGGCCTCGGTCAGCTGGTGATCGGGCCGCTGTCCGACGCGCTCGGGCGGCGTACCCCGCTGCTCGCCGGCATCGGCGTCCACATCCTCGCCTCGGTGCTCTGCGTCATCGCGCCGAACCTCGCCGTCCTCGGCGGGTTGCGGGTGCTGCAGGGCCTGGGCGCCGCGGCGTCGATGGTGATCGGCATGGCCATCGTGCGGGACCTGTTCACCGGCCTGGACGCGGCCAAGCTGATCTCACGGCTGATGCTGGTGATGGGCGCGGCACCGATCCTGGCACCGACCATCGGCGGGATCGTCCTCAACTGGACCTCGTGGCGCGGCGTCTTCGTGGTGTTGGCGCTCTTCGGCGTCGGGATCATCACCTTCGCGGCGCTGACGCTGCCCGAGACGCTGCCCGTCCAGCGGCGGCGCAACGGCGGCGTGGTGGGCACGTTGCGGGACTACCGGCGGCTGTTCACCGACCGGGCGTACATCGGGCTGATCCTGGTGGCCGGGCTGGCGATGGCGGCGCTGTTCGCGTACGTCGCCGGGTCGTCCTTCGTCTTCCAGGAGCAGTACGGACTCACCGAGCAGCAGTTCGGCTTCGTCTTCGGCGGCGGCGCGGTCGGCCTGATCGCCGCCACCCAGGCGAATGTGCGGCTGCTGCGCCGCTGGACGCCGTCCCAGATCCTCACCACGGCGCTGGCCTTCGGCGCGGTGATGGGCGGTGTGCTGCTGCTCAACGCGGCGACCGGCTTCGGCGGTCTGGTCGGCATCCTGGCGCCGCTGTGGCTGGTGCTGGCCGCGGCCGGTCTGGCCTTCCCGAACGCACCCGCGCTGGCGCTGTCGCGGCACGGCGAGGCGGCGGGTACGGCGGCCGCGCTGCTCGGCGCGGTGCAGTTCGGCGTCGGGGCGCTCTCCGCGCCGCTGGTCGGCGTGCTCGGCACCGGCGCGGTCGGCATGGCCGCGGTGATCGCCGGCGGCATGCTGGCGGCGAACGTGGTGCTATTCCTGATCGCCCGGCCGTGGCAGATCGTCGTGGACGACAACGTAGCGGTGGCGGCGGCTCACTAGCGGTGACCCGGATCGATGGACGAGGATCTCTGACCATGCGTGATCGTTCTCGCCGGTTGGCGTGGCTGGGCGTCCTCGTCGTCGGTCTGGTCCTCTACTTCGTGGTGCTGCGCACCCTGGTGCGGACGCAGAACCCGAACTTCGTGCCGGCCCTGATCCTTCTCGGCGCCACCGTGATGCCGCTGGCGTTCCTGGCCTTCGCGCAGGCGCGCACCGGCTGCTGGCAGGTGCCGGTGTCCGCGCTGCTGGTCGCGGCCTTCTTCGGCGGCGTCATCGGCACCGTCGTGGCCGGGACGCTGGAATACGACACGCTGCGCGGGCTCGGCGCCCTGCCGATGGTCCTGGTCGCCCTGATCGAGGAGTCGGCGAAGCTCATCGTGCCGGTGATCCTGCTCTTCGTCGTGCTGGCCCGCCACCAGCGCCGGCTGCCGTCCGACGGGCTGGTGATCGGCGTCGCGTCCGGGATGGGCTTCGCGGCGCTGGAGACGATGGGCTACGCGTTCACCACGCTGCTCGCCTCGAAGGGCAACATCGGCGCGGTCGAGGAGACGCTGTTCATCCGCGGCCTGACCGCGCCGGCCGGGCACACCGCCTGGACCGGGCTCACCGCGGGCGCGCTGTGGGCGTTCATCGCCTCGCCGGTGTTCAAGCGCTTCCTGGAGTTCGCGGCCACCTTCGCCGGCGCGGTCATCCTGCACACGCTGTGGGACACCTTCTCCGGCGCGCTGGTCTTCGTCATCCTGGGCATCATCAGCCTCGGCTGGCTCTTCTGGGCGCTGCACCGCTACCGGGCCTTCGCTGAGCTGAGTGGCCTCGCTTCGCTCGGCGGGCGCTCCGCCCCGGGGAGCCGATGAGTTGAGGTCC
Source organism: Actinoplanes sp. NPDC051633 (assembly GCF_040681735.1). NCBI lineage: Bacteria > Bacillati > Actinomycetota > Actinomycetes > Micromonosporales > Micromonosporaceae > Actinoplanes > Actinoplanes sp. NPDC051633. The sequence goes on from NZ_JBFAZH010000550.1 coordinate 4,942, forward strand.
AAACAACGTCGGCTCCGCCTCGTCATTTTGGACCTCAACTCATCGGCGGGCGAATCGCGACTTGGTCGCCGTGACGCCTATCTGAGCTTGCCGCCTGCGGCGCCGTAGGCGGTCGCCGCGCGCCGGGCCAGCACCGGCGAGCCGCACTCGGTGGCGATCGCCTGCGCTTCGCGCAGCACCCGGCGGGCCTGCGGGCGGCGGCGGGCCGCGTTCAG
>NZ_JBFAZH010000551.1:0-5150 GCF_040681735.1 Actinoplanes sp. NPDC051633
CGTCGCCGCACAGCGCCATCACCACGGTCGGCTCGTCGCGCAGGCGGGCGGCGTGGGCCACCCCGACGGCGTGCAGCAGCTGGGTGGCCAGCGGTGTGGCCAGCGGTGCGACGTTGTGCTCGTACGGGTCGTAGCCGTTGTGCCAGTCGCCCTTGAGCAGGGTCAGCACCTCGACCGGGTCGACGCCGCGGGTCACGGCGGCGACCGTGTCGCGGTAGGTCGGGAAGAGCCAGTCGCCGTCGGCGAGCACCTGCGCGGCGGCGACCTGGCACGCCTCCTGCCCGTGCGACGACGGGTAGACGGCGAGCCGGCCCTGCCTGACCAGGGCGTAGGCCTGGTCGTTGAAGCGGCGGCCGGCGACCAGGGCCGCGTACGCCGTCCGCAGCGCGGTGTCGTCCGGCATTCCCGCGGCGCCGGTGGGTACCCCGTCCGGGTCGATGAGCATGACCGGCTCGTTCGAGGGAAGGAGGTCATGTGTCATGGTGAGATGCTCGCGGTGCCGACAGATGAACGCCAGGTCCCGCTGAAACACGAGAACATGTCGCTTGCGAGCGCTCAGGAGGCGGCCATTCGTTCACCTGAACGGTCGTTTCGGAAGGAGGGGTGAGACAGATGGCTGCCGACCTCGACGACATCGATCATCGGATCCTCGACGAGCTGACCGGGGACGGGCGGATGTCGATGCGTACGCTCGCCGAGCGCCTGCACATCTCGCGCGCCAACGCCTACGCGCGGGTCGACCGGCTCCGCAAGTCCGGGGTGGTGCGCGGGTTCACCGCCGACATCGACCCGCAGGCGGCCGGGCTGGGCACGTCCGCGTACGTGACGCTGAGCCTGCGGCAGGCCGACTGGCGCGAGGTGCGGTCGCAGCTGCAGCGGCTCGACGGCGTGGCGCACATCGGCCTGGTGGGCGGCGAGTTCGACGTGATCCTGCTGGTCCGGGCCCGGGACAACGCCGACCTGAGGCGTCTGGTCCTGGACGAGATCCAGGGCATGCCGGGCGTCCTCAACACCCGTACCCACCTGGTCTTCGAGGAGCCGCGCCCGACGGGCGGGCGTTAGCCGCGCACCTTGCTGAGGTCGAGGTCGGGGTCGCGGCCGTTCGACGGCACGACGTCGGGGATCGGGGGCGGCTTGATCGCCGGCTGACCCTGCTGGGCCTGCGGGTCCTTGCTGGGCAGGTGATCGAGGATCTGCTGCGCGCGATCGTCGGCGACCCGGGTGACCAACTGTTGCGCGATGCCGAAGACCAGGGCGTAAGCCAGGATCTGGCGCTGGTTGTCGAGGTTGGTCAGGCCGGGGACGAAGCCGCCGGCGAGCAGCAGCATCCCGATGACGGCGCTGAGCCCGCCGAACGGCACCTTGAGCACGGCCAGCGCCGTGGACACGCCGTAGGGCGTCGAGCTGCCCCGCATGCCGCGGATGGCGACGATCGCCCCCAGCATTCCTCCGACCATCCCCAGGCCGGCGACGATCAGGACGTCGCCGTCGGTGGGCGCACGGCCTTCACCGCTCGGGCAGACCGCCTGGGTGAGTGCCGGCTGGCCGGGCACCGCCGTGGTCACCTCGGGGTTGAAGCACAGCGGGATCGCCTCTGGGAAGAAGAAAACGGCGCCGACCAGGATGACGGTGGCGACCGCGATCGCGACCGCGGTAAGGATGATCTTGTTGCGGAAGTCCCGCAGCCGCACGTACTTCTCATCCGACGCGTCGTAGGACGTCTCCATCGCCTGCCGCATGGCCGCCCGCTGGCGCCGCCCGCGCCCGTTCTCCAGGAAGCACTCCGCCTCCACACGGCGGGGGTCGTTGCGGTCGAGGGTCATCGCCAGGCGGGTGCGAACATCCGCGATCTGCGCCTTGAAGTCGTCCTCGGGCAGCAGCTCGACGAGGAAAGTCTTGGCGGCGTGCACATGCCGGAAGGCGCGCTCCACCGACGTCCCGCGCCACCGGTCGCCCACTCCTCGCCAGCGCAGTTTCGACCGGCACTTGCACGCCTCGCGGGCCATGGTGAGGTGATGCCGGACCGCGGCCTCACCGGCCGTACCGTCCCGGGCGCCCTCCAGGGCCACCTCGAGCTGGTGCTCGATCCGGTCGGTCTCGACGGACACCTGCACGGCCCACGGCTCGGGCCACGGTTCGTAGGACGTCGGGCTCACGGGACCTCCCCGGAACGGAACTGGAAACGGGAACCGTCGCACGCCCGCGCCGGCATCGACGGCCATTTGTCCTAGATCGGTCGGACGCTCCGGGTTACGCTCGGCGCTGGCGTACTCACACTCATCGATGAGGTGGTCCCGATGCCGATCAGCAGGCGTGATCTGTTCGCCGGGGTGGCCGCGACCACCGCCGCCGGGGTGGTCGTCGGTGATCCGGCCGTGGCGGCCGTCGCCGGGCGGCGGGTCACCGCGACGACCGGTACGGACATCGCCGCCACCGTGTCGCCCGACGGCCGGTGGATCGCCATGGACCTGGTCGGCGTGCTCTGGGTCCTGCCCTCGTCCGGCGGCCCGGCGCGGCGGCTGACCGGGGACCTCTTCGACATCGCCCAGCCCGACTGGTCGCCGGACGGCGACCGGCTGGCCATCCAGTCGTACCGCGACGGGAACTTCGACATCTGGACCGTCCGCCGCGACGGCGGCGGCCTGCGCAAGCTCACCACCGGCCCGTTCGACCACCGCGAGCCCCGCTTCTCCCCCGACGGCCGCCGGCTGGTGATCTCCAGCGACCGCACCGGCAGCTACGGCCTCCATCTGCTCGGTGCCGACGGCGGCCCGCTCACCACGCTCGCCGACACTCCGGGCGTGCAGGAGTACGAGCCGGCCTGGTCGCCCGACGGCCGCCGGGTCGCCTTCGTGGTGGCGAACACCCGCATCGACGTTGTGGACGTGGCGACCGGCGCCCGCGAAACCGTGGTCACGCAGCCGGCGCCGCGGATCATCCGCGCGCCGTCGTTCACCCCGGACGGGGCCGGCCTGATCTACCACGTGACCTACGACGGCAAGGCCGAGCTGTGGCGCGACGACGCGCCGCTGGTCACCGGAGAAGACGTTTTCCCGTTCCGGGTGACTTTCCGGTCGGCCGGCGAGTTCGTCTACACCGCCGACGGCCGGATCAAGACCTCGAGATCAAGATCCATCGGGTACGCGGCCGCGCTGGGCGTGACGCCGGCGCGGTACCGCAAGCGCCGCCGCGACTTCGACTCCACCCGGCCACGCCCGGTCGTCGGCATCGGCAGCCCGGCGCTCGCCCCGGACGGCACGATCGCCTTTCGCGCGCTCAACGACATCTGGACCATGGCGCCGGGCCGCGCGCCCCGCCCGCTCACCCGCGACCAGTGGTGGAAGTGCGATCCGGCCTGGTCGCCGGACGGCCGGTACCTGGCGTACTCGACCGACCGCGGCGGCACCCTCGACATCTGGCTGCGCGATCTGACCACCGGCGCCGACCGGCAGCTCACCGACCTGCCGAACGCGGCCGCGGTCTCGGCCGCCTGGTCGCGGGACAGCTCGCGGCTGGCGTTCCTGGATCAGACCGGCGCGCTCTACACGGTCGAGGTGGCGACCGGCGCGGTGCGCGCGCTCTACGCGGCCACCTTCGAACCCGGCAAGCCGACGTGGTCCGCGGACGGCCGGACCATCGCCCTGGCGGCGGTCGTGCCGTATTCGGCCCGCTACCGCGAGGGGCTCAGCAAGATCCTGCTGGTCGACGTGGCCACCGGCGCCGGCCGCTACGTCGATCCGCTGCCGGACCGGTCGCTGCAGACGCGCGGCGACGACGGGCCGGTGTGGTCGCCGGACGGCAGCCAGATGGCGTACGTCGTGGCGAGCGTGCTGTGGGTGGTCGACGTCAACGCCGACGGCACCTTCGCCGGGCGGCCGCGCCGGGTCACCTCCGAGGTCACCGACGCGCCGGTGTGGAGCGGCGACTCCCGGGAGCTGCTCTACCTGCACAACGGTTCGCTGACGATGGTGTCGGCCGCCGGTGGGCGGCCGCGGCGCGTACCCATGTCATTGAGCTGGACCAACAGCAGACCCCGCGGCCGCATCGTGATCCGCGCCGGCCGGCTGTGGGACGGCGTGTCGCGGCGGCTGGCGACCGACGTCGACGTGGTCGTCGAGGGGCATCGGATCACCGCCGTCGAGCCGCACCGGGCCGGGCGGGACGGGCGCGTCGTCGACGCCCGCGACGGCGTCGTGATCCCCGGCCTGATCGACATGCACCACCACCGCGAGATGCAGGGGTACGGGTACGGCGCGCGGCAGGGCCGGCTCTGGCTGTCGATGGGCGTCACCACCACCCGCTCCCCGGGCAGTCCGGCCTACCACATGGTCGAGGAGCGGGAGTCGATCCAGTCCGGCGCGCGGATCGGGCCGCGCTACTTCGCAACCGGCGAGGCGATCGACGGCCCGCGGATCTACTACAACTTCATGCGGCCGACCTTCGACACCGCGCAACTGGCGCTCGAACTGTCCCGCGCCGGCGCCCTCGACTACGACCTGATGAAGGCGTACGTGCGCCTCCCACCGGTGTGGCAGCGCCGGGTGATCGACTGGGCGCACCGGCACGGTGTCCCATCCACCTCGCACTACCACTATCCGGCGCTGAACCTCGGCAGCGACGGCATGGAACACGTCGGCGCGACGAGCCGCTTCGGCTATTCGCGCACGGTCTCGGCCCTGGGCGCGGTCTATCCCGAGGTGGCCTCGCTGTTCGTCGCGGCCGGCGCGACGCTGACTCCGACGCTGTTCAACTCCGCGACGCTGCTGGTGGACGACGACTCGCTGGCGACCGACCCGCGGGTCCGGGCGCTCTACCCGCCGTGGGAGTACGCCCTGCTCCAGGCGCAGATCGCGACCGGCCGCACGACCGACCAGACGCCGACCCGGCAGAACCTGGCCCGCCAGGTGGCCCATCTGGTGCGGCTGGTGCGCGGCGGCGGCCGGGTGATCAACGGCACCGACTCACCCATCGCCGCGAATGCGATCAGCACCCACCTCAACCTGCGGGCGATGGTGCGCTACGGCATGACCCCGTACGAGGCGCTGACCACGGCGACCCGCACCCCGGCGGAGTTCCTGACCGAGCCGCTGGGCCGGATCGCACCGGGCTGCTACGCGGACATCACGGTGCTGGACGGCGACCCGCTCGCC
>NZ_JBFAZH010000552.1:0-5150 GCF_040681735.1 Actinoplanes sp. NPDC051633
GCCGCCCCCCCGGGCCGCCGCGCCCGGGCGCCGCCCGCCCCGCGGGGCCGGCGCGCCCCGCCCGGGCCCCCCCGGCGGGCCCCGGCCGCGGCCGGCCGCCCGGGGCCCGCCGGGACCGGTACCAACGGCGGGTCCGGTGGCACCGGCGCAAACGGCGGATCGGGCGGCGGCGGATCGGGCACCGGCGGTTCCGGTGGCAGCGGTGGGTCCGGCGGTGGCAGCGGCGGTTCCGGTGGCAGCGGCGGGTCCGGCGGCGGCACGGGCGGCGGCAGCGGGGGCTCCGGGGCTTCCGGGGGCCAGTCGGCCGACGGCGGCTCCGACGAGCCTTCGCCGACGCCGCGCCAGCCGGCCGGCGAGCCCGCTGACAAGGGCGGGAGTCCGGACGTGGTCACCGTCGTGACCGTGGTCCGCGCGGCCGGAGGCGAGGAGCCGACGTGACGCGTACCCCCGTCCGTCGCAACCGCAACCGCTCACGCACCCGGCGCCGGATCCTGCCGCGCCCGCGGATCCTGCTCGGCACGCTGATGCTGGGCCTGTTCGTCGCCGTGCTGGTCGTGCAGGCCTACATCAACGCCGAGTTCCGCGGCGACCACGTCGACAGCGTGGTCGGCGACCAGAGCGGGGTGCCCCTCGAGATCCGCCAGGGCGGCCCGGTGATCAACACCACCGGTGGCCAGGTCAGCTCGAACCGGCTGCCGGCCAAGACCATCGCCCTGACCTTCGACGACGGCCCCGATCCCACGTGGACACCGAAGATCCTCGAGGTGCTCGAGGAGAACGACGCGCACGGCACGTTCTTCGTGGTCGGTTCGGAGGTGGCCCGTCACCCGGATCTGACCAAGCGGATCACCACCGGTGGGCACGAGCTCGGCCTGCACACGTTCACCCACCCGAACATGCAGCGCCTCGCCCCCTGGCGGCGCAAGCTCGAGCTGGCCCAGACCCAGGTGGCGATCGCCCGCGCCGCCGGGGTGCACACCAACCTGGTGCGCTACCCGTACTCGTCCAAACCGCAGGCGATCGACGAGACGAACTGGGGCCTGGTCAAGGAGGCCGGAGAGCAGGGTTTCCTGGTCGTGGTCAACGACACGGACAGCGAGGACTGGAAGCGGCCGGGCGTGACCCGGATCGTGCAGAACGCCACGCCGCCCGCCGACACGTCCGCGGTGATCCTCTTCCACGACGCCGGCGGTGACCGGGCGCAGACCGTCGAGGCGCTGCGGGCGTTCATCCCGATGATGAAAGCGCGCGGATACCGCTTCACCACGGTCACCGAGGGGCTCAACGTCGGGCTCGCGAGCGTCAAGAGCGAGCCGCTGGCGTTCAACGCCGCGGCGCCGGACGCGGACCGGCTCCGGGGCAGCGCGCTGCTGTGGACCGTACGCCTGGCCGACGGCCTGGTGTACGCGATCGCCGGGCTGTTCCTGGTCGTCGGGGCGCTGACCATCGCGCGTACCGGCCTGTTGCTCCTGCTGGCGAGCCGGCACGCCCGGCAGCGCCGCGACCCGCGCTGGCGCTGGGGCCCGCCGGTGACCGAACCGGTGTCGGTGCTCGTGCCCGCCTACAACGAGAAGGCCGGCATCGAGGCCGCGGTGCGCTCACTGGCCGGTGGCGACTACCCGCACATCGAGGTGGTCGTGATCGACGACGGCTCGACCGACGGCACGGCCGCGCTGGTGGAACGGATGTCGCTGCCCAACGTGCGGGTGGTGCGGGTGCCCAACGGCGGCAAGGCGAACGCGCTGAACACCGGCGTCGCGCTGGCCAAGCACGACCTCCTCATCACTGTCGACGGTGACACGATCTTCGAGCCGGACTCGATCCGGATGCTGGTGCAGCCGTTCGCCAACCCGGCGGTCGGCGCGGTCGCCGGCAACGTGAAGATCGGCAACCGGCGCAGCCTGGTCGCGCTGTGGCAGCACATCGAGTACGTGATCGGCTTCAACCTCGACCGCCGCCTGTACGAGGTGCTGAACTGCATGCCGACCGTCCCCGGCGCGATCGGCGCGTTCCGGCGGCGGGCGCTGCGGGAGGTCGGCGGGTTCAGCGACGAGACGCTGGCCGAGGACACCGACGTCACGATCGCGATGTGCCGCGGCGGGTGGCGCGTGGTCTACGAGGAGCGGGCGCGGGCCTGGACCGAGGCGCCCTCGACGCTCGAGCAGCTCTACCGCCAGCGCTACCGGTGGAGCTACGGGACCATGCAGGCGATGTGGAAACATCGCCGCTCGCTGACCGACAGCGGCGACTCCGGCCGGTTCGGCAGGCGCGGTCTGCCGTTCCTGGCGCTCTTCGGGGTCGCTCTGCCGATGCTCGCGCCCGTGGTGGACATCATGCTGGTGTACGGGCTGGTGTTCTGGGAGCTCGAGGAGACGCTGATCGCCTGGTTCGGGATGCTGGCGCTGCAGATGTTCACGGCGGCCGTGGCGTTCCGGTTCGACCGGGAGGCGATGGGACCGCTCTGGCGGCTTCCGCTGCAGCAGTTCGCGTACCGGCAGCTGATGTATCTGGTCCTGATGCAGTCCGCCACCACCGCGCTGACCGGCGGACGGCTGGGGTGGCACAAGCTGCGCCGGGCCGGCCTCGTGCAGGCCTCTGGGCCGGCCGTGGAGAGCACGCCCGCTCCCGAGCTCGACTCGTGGCCGCCGACCCTGCAGGACGTCCGGCTTCCGTCGCACCCGGCCACCGGCCGCCGATCGGTGCCCATGCAGGGCCGATTCGATGACATGCCGTCGGCCGGTTCGCCCCCGGGTGGCGGCTCGGGCCCGGTTCGCACCGGGTAGGCGCGGGCCCGCACCGCCCGAACTGCAGCCGGGCGGTGCGGGCCCTCGCCGAGTGTCAGACCGCGAGCAGCTCGCGATCCCCTTCCGGGACCGCGAAGGGGAACACCACGTGCAGCGAGGTGCCGTCGCCGGGCCGGTCGGAGAGCGCCACCGTCGCGTGGTGCGCGTCGAGGATCCGTTTCGCCACCGCCAGGCCGCGGTCCGGGCCGGGGACGACCGACGGGTTGGCGATCGCGCCGTAGTAGAGATGCGGGAACAGGTCGGGGCGCACCCCGTCGGGCATGTCCATGTCGTCCAGCCGGACGGTGGGGCCCGACTCGATCTCGGTGCCGACCCGGACCCGGCCGCCCGCCGGCGTGTACTTCACCGCCGCGAAAAGCAGGTGCATGAGGACCTGCTCCAGGCGCACCGGATCGGCGACGATCGGCAGCGCCGGGCCGCCGGCCTGGTTGAGGATCCAGATCTGCTTGGTGGCGGCGATCGGGCGGACCGCCTCGACCGCGCGCTGGGTGAGCCGGGTCAGGTCGATCTGGCGCATGTGCAGGCTGTCCTTGCCGGCGCCGGCGTCGGCCAGGCTCAGCAGGTGGTCGAGCAGGTCACGCATGCCGCGTACGTGCGCCGAGCAGGCGTGCCCCACCAGGTCGGCGGCCTCCAGGTCGTGGAACCCGGTGCGGCCCAGGCCCTCCAGGTACGCGTCCATCAGCCGCAGCGGCGCCTTCAGCTCGCCACCGACGAGTGCCGCCAGGTCGTCCTTGCGACGCTCCAGCTCCTGCAGGCGGGCGGTGGTGTTGGCCAGCGTGACGGCGTACCGGCGCAGCTCGAGCTGGGAGGTGACCTGCCGGGCGAGCGCGCGCAGCGCCTGGAGCTGCTCGACCTCGAGGCGGCGTGGCTCGGAGTCGACCACGCAGAGCGTTCCGAGCCCGAAGCCCTCGGAGGTGAGCAGCGGCGCGCCGGCGTAGAACCGGACGCCGCCGTCGCCGGTGACCGCCGGGTTGTCGCAGAACCGGGCGTCCTGCCGCGCGTCCGGCACCACGAGCAGGTCGCGGCCGAGGATCGCGTGGGCGCAGAACGACAGGTCGCGGGACGTCTCGATGAGGTCGGTGCCGACCCGCGCCTTGAACCACTGCCGGTCGGTGTCGATCAGGGAGACGAGGGACATGGGTACGCCGCAGACGTGTGACGCGAGCGCGACGATGTCGTCGAAGTCCTTCTCCGGCTCGGTGTCCAGGACGTCGAGTCCGTAGAGGGCGGCCAGGCGGTCGGTTTCGTTCGCGGGCAGCGGCGCTTCCATGTAATAGGCATAGCACTGAAAAGTAGCAATCCTCGCCTTTTGCCCTCGGTTGCGCGGCGATGGGTGGTGTCGCAGGCTCGGCGGATGGTGGCGAATCTGGCGGCGGTGCTGCACGCGGCGGGCGATCTGCGGATCGAGGAGCGGCCGATGCCCTCGCCCGGTCCGGGTGAGGTGATCGTCGAGATCCGGTCGGTGGGCATCTGCGGGTCGGACGTCCACTACTTCGAGCACGGCCGGATCGGCGAGCACGTGGTGCGGGAGCCGATGGTGCTGGGACACGAGGCGTCCGGGGTGATCGTCGACGCCGGCGCCACGTCGCGGCCGGTCGGGCAGCGGGTCGCGGTCGAGCCCGGCGTTCCCTGCGGGCGGTGCTCCGAGTGCCGGCACGGGGCGTACAACCTGTGCCCGGACGTGGTCTTCTTCGCGACGCCGCCGGTGGACGGCGCGCTGGCCCGGTACGTGGCGGTCAACGAGGCCTTCGCCCACCCGGTGCCCGACTCGATGAGCGACGACGCGGCGGCGATGATCGAGCCGCTGTCGGTCGGGCTGTGGGCGGCCCGCAAGGCGGCTGTCGGGCTGGGCTCGCGGGTGCTGGTCACCGGCGCGGGCCCGGTCGGGGTGCTGGCCGCGCTGGCCGCCCGGGTGGCCGGCGCCACCTGGGTCGGCCTGGTGGACGTGCTCCCGGCCCGGCTCGAGGCGGCGGCCGGCTTCGGGGTCGACGAGGTGATCGACGGGCGGACCGGCCCGGATTACGCGGCCCGGCGGGCCGACGTGCTGCTGGAGTGCAGCGGCGCGCAGCCGATGATGATGGAGGGGATCAAGGCGCTGCGGCCACGCGGCCGTGCCGTGCTGGTCGGCATGGGCGCGGCGGCGGAACAGCCGCTGCCGACCTCGGCCATCCAGAACCGCGAGCTCACGATCACCGGCACCTTCCGGTACGCCCACACCTATCCCGACGCGATCGACCTGGTCACCGCCGGCCGCATCGACGTCGACGCACTGGTCGGCGCCCGCCTCCCGCTCGCCGAGTCGGAGGCGGCCCTGCGCATGCGCCACACGGACCCGTCCGTGCTCAA
>NZ_JBFAZH010000553.1:0-5149 GCF_040681735.1 Actinoplanes sp. NPDC051633
GCCGGTCGGGGACATCCCCGGCCGGCGCCGCCGCGTGCGCCGCGGTCTCCTCCGTCGGCCGAGGCAGAATGGGCCGCGCGATGAACACTGCGAACGAACGGCCGGTGCGCACCTTCCACCCGCGGCGCGGGCGGATGAGCAAACGGCACGAGGACGCCCTGGCCGAGCTGTGGCCGGTGTACGGCCTGACCGTGCGGGACGGCGACCGGACCCCGGTCGACCCGGCCGAGCTCTTCGGCCGGGACGCGCCCACGGTGCTGGAGATCGGCTTCGGGATGGGCGACGCGACCGCCGCGATGGCCGCCGCGGACCCGGGCCGGAACTACCTGGCGGCCGAGGTGCACACCCCGGGCATCGGCAACCTGCTGGCGCTGGCCGGCGAGCTCGGCCTGACCAACCTCCGGGTCGCGCACGGCGACGCCATGGAACTGGTGCACCGCCTGCCCGCCGAGAGCCTGGACGCGATCCACGTCTTCTTCCCCGATCCCTGGCCGAAGCTGAAGCACCGCAAGCGGCGGCTGATCCAGCCGGGGAACGTGGCGCTGCTGCGCCGCGTGTTGCGGGTGGGCGGCGTGCTGCACTGCGCGACCGACTGGCCCGGGTACGCCGAGGCGATGAGCGCGACGCTCGAAGCGGATCCCTTCCTCCGCAGGACCGGGATCAGCCGGCGGCCCGAGACGAAGTTCGAGCGCCGGGGCGTCGCGGCCGGGCGGCCCATAACCGACCTGGTCTTCCGCCGTGTTGCATTTGCCGGAGACCAGGATTCGCCGATTTCTCCGCCTTAGTCTGAAGGGCGGAGGTCGGTCAATGCGGCTAGATGAACCCGGTGGCGCCGTCGAGACGGCGGCGGAACCCGGCCTGCCCGTTCCCCGGCCGTCTGACGGCCTGCTCACCAGCGGCGCGGCCGACAAGATCGCCGAACTGGTGGCGCGCGCGGCGCGGGCGCCCTCCGGCCTGATCTATTTCATCGAGGGTGGGGACCGTCTCTGCCTCGCGGGGGCGTACGGCCTGCCCGGCCTGCGGGAGGATGCGGCCGACCGGCCGATCAAGGGCAGCCTGGCCGAGGTGGTCCTGACCGGCGGGCAGCCGCTGGTGGTGACGGATCTCGCGACCGAGCCCCGGCTCCCGGCCGATTCGCCGCTGCGCGCCGTGCCGGGCGCCTTCCTCGGCCACCCGATCCGCGACGAGACCGGCGAGATCGTCGGGCTCTCCTGCGCGTACGACACGGCACCGCGCAGCTGGACCCCCGAGCAGATCGCCGCGGTCGCCGCCGCCGCCCAGGTGAGCACCCTGGTGATCGCCGAGCAGCGGGCCCGGCACGAGGTGGACCGGCAGCGCCGCTTCCTCGACACCGTGCTGGACAGCCTGCACGACGGGGTGACCGCCTGCGACGCGGACGGGCGGGTGGTGCTGGCCAACGCCCGGATGCGGGAGATGTGGGCGGGCGAGCGGGCCACCGCCGCGGTCCGGGACGCCGAGGCCGTCGAAGGGCTCACCGACGGGCACGGCAAGCCGATCGGCTGCGGCGACCTGCCGCTGTTCCGGGCGCTGCACGGCGAGCACCTGCGCAACGAGGAGCTGGCCTTCGAGGGACGCGCCCGGTCGACCCGCTACTACCTGGTCGACGCGCAGCCGATCACCGGGCCGGACGGGCGGGTGACCGGCGCGGTGCAGGCCGTGCAGGACGTGACCCGGCGCCGGCGGGCCGAGCGCTTCCGCACCTGCGAGCTGCGGGTCACCACGGCGCTGGCCGAGGCACGCGGCATCGAGGCGGCCGCGCCACGGGTGCTCGAAGCGGTGGTCAGCACCCTGGACTGGGCGCACGCCGAGCTGTGGCTGGTGGACGACGCCGCCGGGGTGGCGCGGCCGGCCGCCCGGTGGAGCGCGCCCGGCTGGGCCGACGACATCGACACGCCGTCCGAGCTGCCGTACGGGCAGGGCCTCGCCGGGCGGGTCTGGCAGGTCGGCAAGCCGCTGTGGATCCGCGACGTGGGCCGGCCGCAGAGCCTGATCTCGCAGGAGACCGCGGCGACCTCCCGGCTGCACACCGCGCTCGCCCTCCCGGTGCGCCACGGGTTGGAGCCGCTGGGCGTGCTGTGCGTCTTCGCGGACACCATCGAGGATCCCGAGGACGAGTTGCTCGCGTTGCTCTCCGGGGTGGCCGCGCTGCTCGGTCAGTTCCTGGACCGGCGGCTGGTCGACGACCTGCAGCGGCAACTGGCCCGGAGCAAGAACGAGTATCTGGCGCTGATCGGCCACGAGCTGCGAACACCGCTCACGTCGATCAGCGCGTACACGGAAATCCTGGGTGAGCTCGGCCCCGACGCCCTCGCGACGGACGGCCCGGCGCTTCTCGAGGTGATCGACCGGAACACCGCGAAGCTGCGGCACATCATCGACGAGCTGCTCGAACTGTCCGCTCTGGACACCGGGCACGCGGCGATGACCATGGCGCCGGTCGACCTGGCCGACGTGGTCCGCCAGTCGGTGCGGCGCACCGCCGAGGCGATCGACGGCTCACCGCTGGAGCTGACCGCCGACCTGCCGGACGAGCTGATGCTGCCCGGCGACCGGCGGCGCCTGCAGCAGATCGTGGACAACCTGCTGGGCAACGCGGTGAAGTACAGCCCGGACGGCGGCCGGATCTCGGTGCGGCTGACCTCGGCGGGCCGGGCGGCCGAGCTGTCGGTGTCGGACACCGGCATCGGGGTCGCGCCGGACGAGCGGGAGAAGCTGTTCACCCGGCTCTACCGCAGCAGCATGGTGCGCGACCGGGCGATCCCCGGAACGGGTCTGGGGCTGGCGCTCAGCCGGGCCGTCGTGCACCGCCACCACGGCACGATCGAGCTGTCCGACCATGAGGGACCGGGCACAACGGTGCTGGTCAGGCTGCCACTTGATGCACGGTAGTTGACGACCTGTTAAAGATCTCACCCCTGGTCATCCGGCGGAGACGGGGACAGGATGAGGCCATGACCAGGTGGACTCCCGATCCTTCGTTCTATGCCTCCCCGCAGGACGCGGCCACCGCGCCCGCCGAGAAGCTCGCGTACGTCGCCGCCTTCGACCGCGCCGCCGAGAAACCCGACGCGATCGTCGTGCTCGACACCGACCCGGAGTCCGGCACCTACGGCAAGGTCGTCGGCTGGACCGACCTGCCGCACACCGGCGACGAGCTGCACCACTTCGGCTGGAACGCGTGCAGCAGCGCGCTCTGCCCGACCGCGCCGCACCCGCACGTCGAGCGGCGCTACCTGATCGTGCCGGGCCTGCGCTCGTCGCGGATCTACGTCCTGGACACCAAGGACGATCCGCGCAACCCGGCGATCGTCAAGGAGATCTCGGCCGAGGAGCTCGCCGAGAAGGCGGACTACTCGCGCCCGCACACCGTTCACTGCGGCCCGGACGGCATCTACGTCTCGGCGCTGGGCGGCGGCTCGGCCGAGGGCCCCGGCGGCATCGCGGTGCTCGACCACACCACGTTCGAGGTACGCGGGCAGTGGGAGCGGGACCGCGGCGACCAGTACCTGGCGTACGACTTCTGGTGGCACCTGACCCGCGACGTGCTGGTCTCCTCGGAGTGGGCCACGCCGTCCATGATCGAGGACGGCCTGGTGCCGGAGCTGCTCATCGGCCGCAAGTACGGGCACCGGCTGCACTTCTGGGATCTGGCCAAGCGCACCCTGACGCAGACCGTCGACCTGGGCGACCAGTACCAGATGACGCTCGAGCTGCGCCCGGCGCACGACCCGAGCAAGGAGTACGGCTTCGTCGGCGTCGTCACCAGCGTCGAGGACCTCTCCGCGTCTGTCTGGGTATGGCATCGGCAGGGCCATGAATTCGCGGTCACGAAGGTGATCGACATTCCGGCCAAGCCGGCCGACGCCGCCGCCCTGCCGCCCGCGCTGCAACCCTTCGGCGCCGTCCCGCCGCTGGTCACCGACATCGACCTCTCGGTCGATGACAGGTTCCTCTACGTCTCCTGCTGGGGCACCGGCGAGCTGAAGCAGTTCGACGTCAGCGACCCGTTCCACCCGGTCGAGACGGGTTCCGTCCGGCTCGGCGGTGTGGTCGGCCGCGTCGCGCACCCGTCGTTCCCGGACGAGCGGCTGGCCGGCGGCCCGCAGATGGTCGAGGTCTCCCGCGACGGCAAGCGGGTGTACGTGTCCAACTCGCTCTACGGCGCCTGGGACGACCAGTTCTACCCCGACGGCGTGGGCGCCTGGCTGGCGAAGATCGACGTCGACACCGAGAACGGCGGGATCACCCTCGACCCGGCATTCTTCCCGCACGGCGACGAGTTCCGCGGCCTGCGGGTCCACCAGACGCGGCTGCAGGGCGGCGACGCGTCGTCGGACTCGTACTGCTTCCCGAACCAGACCTGACGTGACCCTTGGCCAATACCTGGCCCTGGCCGGGCTCGGCGCCTTCCACGGGCTGAACCCGGCCATGGGCTGGCTCTTCGCGGTCGCCCGCGGCATGCAGGAGCGCAGCGCCCGGGTGGTGCTGCGCTCGCTGCCGCCGATCGCCGTTGGCCACCTCGCCTCGGTGGCGATCGTCGCCGCGATCGTCTCGGCGACACGGTCGGTGGTGGCCGCGAACATCGTCGGGATCGTCGGCGGCGTCGTGCTGGTCGGCTACGGCCTGTGGCGGCTGCTCTCCGAGCGGCACTTCCGGTGGGCCGGGATGCGGCTCTCATCGGCGCAGCTGGCCGGCTGGTCGTTCCTGGTCTCCAGCGCGCACGGCGCGGGCCTGATGCTGCTCCCGGTGCTGGCCACCGAGCCCATGCCCGCCGGCGCCATGGACCACCACATGGCGGCGCCGGCGGTGAGCGCGCTCACCGGGCTGGCCGCGGCCGGCGTGCACACGATCTCGATGCTGACGGTGATGGGTACGGCCGCCCTGATCGTCTACAGGTTCGTCGGCGTCGGGGTGCTGCGCCGAGCATGGTTCAACGTCGACCGGCTGTGGGCGGCGGTGATGGTGGGCGCGGGCGCCCTCACGATCGCGCTGACGGTGTGACGCCGAGCAAAAGCGTCGTTGCGGGTGGCTCGACCGGGCCGGCGCCGCCCGGCCGGCGACGGACTGACTACCCCAGGGTGCGGGTGGTAGGATGGTGCGGATCGGAGGGGGTCATGGGTGACGATAC
>NZ_JBFAZH010000554.1:0-5137 GCF_040681735.1 Actinoplanes sp. NPDC051633
GCCACCA
This sequence comes from Actinoplanes sp. NPDC051633, assembly GCF_040681735.1. NCBI lineage: Bacteria > Bacillati > Actinomycetota > Actinomycetes > Micromonosporales > Micromonosporaceae > Actinoplanes > Actinoplanes sp. NPDC051633. The sequence goes on from NZ_JBFAZH010000554.1 coordinate 8, forward strand.
CCGCCCGCAGCTCGGCGTCGGCCACCTTGCGCAGCGCCGGACGGCGCGTACCCGGACCGATCTTGTCCTGCACGGTCGCCCGCGCCCTCTGCAGGGCGCTGTTCACCGACGCGGCCGAGGTCTCCATGATCGCGGCGATCTCCGCCGCGCTGAAGCCCAGCACCTCGAACAGCAGCAGCGCCGCCCGCTGGTTGCCCGGCAGGTGCTGCAGCGCCGCGACGAAGGCCAGCTCCACCGACTCGCGCTGCTCGGCGGTCAGCCCGGCATCCGGATAGGGGCCGAGCCAGGCGACCTCCGCCACCGCCGTGTCCGGGCTCAGGTCCATCGGCAGCGCCCGCCGGCTCCGGCCCTCGACGAGGTCCAGGCAGGTCCGCGTCGCCACGGTGTAGAGCCAGGATCGCAGCGACGAACGACCCTCGAACCGCCCGATGCCACGCCACGCCCGCACCAGCGCGTCCTGCAGCGCGTCGTCCGCGTCATGGCTCGAGCCGAGCATCCGGTAGCAGTGCGCGTGCAGCTCACGGCGCAGCGGCTCGACCAGGCGGGTGAACGCCGCGTCGTCGCCGGCCCTGGCCAGACCTAGATCGCTCACCTGGCAATAGTGCCTGATGGCGGAGGTACCGTTGCGGGCCTATGCACCCGGCGACGGTCGTGAGCGGGCAGTCCTGGCGGCGGTGGATCAGCGTGATCGCCGTCGTCGTCGTGCTGTGCAGCATCCCGATCGTCGTCGGCGCCTGGCCGGCCGATGCCGCGAGCGCCGACCCGGCCCGGCTGCGTGCCGCGATGGCCGCGTCCGCGGGCCGGGCCTACCAGGGGTACGCGCAGAGCAGCGGCCTGCTGCCACTGCCGTCCCTGCCCAACTTCGACGACGTGGTCAAACCGCTCAGCGGGCGCACCGAGATGCGGGTCTGGTATGCGGCCCGCGACCGCTGGCGGGTCGACGTCATCGACGGCGCGACCGAGCGCGACGTCTACCAGACCCCCGATGGCCAGGTGATCTGGGACTTCGGCGCCAACCAGATCGTGCACGTCCACGGCGAGCAGCCGATCCGGCTGCCCCGCCCGGCCGACTTCACCCCGCCCGAAATGGTCCGCCGGCTCCTCGCCATCGCCGCGACCGACCGGGTCGAGCCCCTGGCGGGCAAGCGGGTGGCCGGGCTGGACGCGGCCGGGCTGCGCCTGGTCCCGGCGTCCGCGGACACCACGGTCGACCACGTGGACATCTGGGCCGACCCGGCGACCGGGCTGCCGGTGCAGGCCGAGGTGACCGCGCGCGGCGGCGAGCGGCCGGTCTTCGTCACCCGCTTCCTCGAGCTGCGTCAGACCCGCCCGGACGCCGGCACGGTCACGCCGCCCGAGCCGCGCGAGGGCGTCGGCTTCACCGTCGCCGACGCGCCCGACTTCCTGAGCCAGATCAACCGCCGCCCACGAGGCGGGCTGCCGGACAGCGTCGGCGGGCTGCGGCGCGGCGCCGAGGTCGACGGGGTCACGGCGGCCGCCGTCTACGGCACCGGTCTGGCCCAGATCGTGGTGATCCGGCTGCCCGGCCGGTTCGGCGGGACGGCGTTCGACCGCCTCGACACCTACGGCCGGAACCTGGACCTGCCGTACGGCCGGGCCGCGCTGCTCGGCACCGGCCTGCTCACCCTGATGGCGGTACAGAACGAGCGCACCTTCCTGGTGGCCGGCTTCGTGCAACCGGCCGTCCTCGAACGCGTGGCCGTCGACTTGGCGAGGAGTGCCTGATGATCGTCACCAGGGGAGTGGTCAAGAAGTACGGCTCGGTCGTCGCGGTGGACGGCGTTGACCTGAATGTCCGCGAGGGCGACCGGTACGGGCTGCTGGGTCCCAACGGCTCGGGCAAGACCACGCTGGTCCGGATGCTGCTCGGGCTGGTCTTCGCCACCCGCGGCGAGATCGAGGTGCTGGACCTGCCGGTGCCGCGCCGGGTCAAGGACGCGTTGCCGTCGATCGGGGCGATGGTCGAGGGCCCCGGCATGTATCCGCACCTGTCCGGGCGTACCAACCTCGCCCTGCTCGACGCCGCCGGGCCCGGCAGCGACCGCGGTGACCGCAAGCGGCGCGTCGGCGAGGTCCTCGAACGCGTCGGCCTGGCCGGGATCGACCGGCGGCCGGTGAAGGCGTACTCCCTCGGCATGCGGCAGCGCCTCGGCCTGGCCGCGGCGCTGCTGCGCAAGCCGCGCCTGCTCATCCTCGACGAGCCGACCAACGGCCTCGACCCGCGCGGCATCCGCGAGATCCGCGACCTGCTGGCCGAGCTGAACGCCGAGGGCACCACGGTCTTCCTCTCCAGCCACCTGCTGGCCGAGATCGAGGCGCTGTGCACCCGGGTCGGCGTGATGGACCGCGGCCGCCTGGTGCTGCAGGAGGAGCTGGCCTCGCTGCAGGCGCCCACCGGCCGGGTCGTCGTGCACACCCCGTCACCGCACGAGGTGGTGGCGCTGCTCGACGGCCGGGTGGAGAAGCGCGAGGGCACGGTGCTCACGGTCCGTCATCGCGACGCGGGTGACCTGAACGCGGAGCTGCAGAAGGCCGGCATCCGGGTCACCGAGATCGGCGCCGAACGCCGCACCCTCGAGCAGGTGGTCCTCGACGCGACCACGACCAGCTCCGACCGCGTCGAAGCCGCCTGAACCGCTCCGATCGATCAGAGGTAGACCCCTACGTGATCCGCGTCGAACTCGCGAAGCTCTTCCGCCGCCCCCGCACGTACGTGATCGCCGGCCTGCTCTGCGCCCTGCCGTTCACGGTCGCGGTGTTCCTGGCGACGACCCGCATCCCGCCACCACCCGGCCAGGGCGGCGCGTTCCTCTCCGCGGTGCTGAGCAACGGCTCGCTCTACCCGGCCGCGGCGATGGCTCTGGTCATGCCGATCTTCCTGCCGGTCTCGGTGGCGGTGCTGGCCGGCGACGCGGTGGCCGGCGAGGCGCAGACCGGCACCCTGCGCTATCTGCTGATCCGTCCCGTGGGCCGGACCCGGCTGCTGGTCGCGAAGCTGGTCGCCCTGATCGTCTTCGTGCTGTTCGCGATCGGCGCGGTCCTGATCACCTCGTTCCTGACCGGCATCACCCTCTTCGGCGGCGAGCCGTCCGCGGGGGTGGCGCTGCCGGCCGACGTGACGTCGCTGTCCGGCGTGACGATCACCCCGGCCGGCCTGGTGCTGCGGCTGCTGGCCACGGTCGCGTACATCGTGGTGTCGATGCTGGGCGTGGCGGCGATCGCGCTGTTCCTGTCGACGGTGACCGACTCGGCGCTCGGCGCGGCGATGGGCGCCCTCGCCGTGCTGGTGACCAGCCAGGTGCTGGTCACGCTGGACGCGGCGGCAGCGATCCGCCCGTACCTGCCGACCCGCTACTGGCTGGCCTGGATCGACTTCTTCCGCGACCCGGTGCTCTGGCGCGACATCGAGCGCGGCGCCGGCATCCAGCTGGTCTTCCTGGTGGTCCTCCTGGGCGCGGCCTGGGCGAACTTCATGACCCGGGACATCACCTCCTGACTCTCCGGTTGAGGTTGAGGGTCAACCTCAGGTTGAGGGTTAGGCCGGGCAGGCGGTCAGGCCGGGCAACCGGTGGGGGCGGCGAGCGGGGCGGTGCCCACGGCCGCCAGGACCAGCGCCGTCACGGCCGGGTCGGTCGGCAGGGCGCCGTGCGAGGTCCGGGCCGACGGGCAGATGCTCTGCAGGGACACGTTGACCGCACCGTCCAGGCGGGCCGAGTCCGGGGGCTGAACGGTCTCGTCGTTCTCCGTCCAGACACTCAGCCAGGGCAAGCCGTCCGGCAGATCCCGGTCGTCGATGTCGTCGAGCACGTCGCTGCCGGGGGACAGCTGACGGCATGCGGTGGGGCACGCGCCCGGGGCGAAGGCGGCCCCCACGCCGGCGATGCGCGCGCCGTGCAGCGGTGAGCCGAGCGTCACGATGCGGCGGGCCACCGCGGCGCCGTCGTGCCGGTCCACCCAGAGACGTGTCGTCACGCCGCCGGCCGAATAGCCGATGACGTCCACCGAGGGCGAGCCGGCGTCCAGCTCGGCGCGGACCGCCGTATCCAAGGTGTCGGCCTGCTTGCGCAGGTCGCCCGTGCCGCCCTCGGGGAGCGTCACCACCCTGGCGATGCGGCCCTGTGCGGTCAGCACCTGCGCGAGGCGGGTCAGCGAGACCTGGCTGCCGCCGTACCCCGGCACCAGCAACACCGAGCCCGGCGCGGCCTGGTCGGGCCGCGCTCCACCATCGGTGCGGCCGGTCAGCACCCGCACGCCGATCACGACGGCGACCACGAGCACCAGGGCCCCGGCCAGGGCCAGCAGGAGTCGGCGACGTGGGGACACGCCGTCAATGATGCCGTGCCGCCGGCGGCCGCAACCGATCCGCACCCCAGTTGCTACCCGGTGCTGTTGACTCTGCGTAGTCGAACGCGGCATCGTGGATGCGGCCCGAAATCACCGAATTGCCCGCTCCCAGCTCCCGAGGACGACGACATGACGACCCCCACGCCTGCCGCCGCCACGTTCCGCGTTCAGCCCGCATCACCTACGGTGACCGACGACTACCGTGATCTCGCCCCGTCGATCCACCGCCAGCGGATGGTCGTCGAGGGCTACCCGACCTTCGCGATCACCGACGAGCACATCAAGGACTACCTGCGGAAGCTCTCCGAGGTCACCGAGATGGTCACGATCATCGACCCGGTCACGCACGTCAGCGACCTCTACGGCTGGGCCGGCTGGATCCACTGGGAGACCTCCGGCGCGCATTTCTACTCGTGGGAGCGCCCCGTCGAGTTCTTCAGCGTCGACATCTACACGTGCAAGGCGTTCGACCCGGCGGCCGTCCTCGCGTTCACCGAGGAGTACTTCCGCACCAGCGCGATCGTCGCGAGGCAGTTCTGATGCGGACCCGCTACGAGCTCGACACCCTCACCGCGCGCCGGATCACCGCCATCACCCTCGCCGCCCACCCGGGCACCGGCCGCTACGCCTGCTTCGTCACCGGTCCCGACGGGCCGCTCGCCGACGTGGCCCGCGCCGTCGAGCGGGAGGTCTTCCAGGACACGTTCGGCAACGACACCGCGGTGATGACCGCCGAATACGGCCCGTACGAGCAGCAGAGCCGCT
>NZ_JBFAZH010000555.1:0-5132 GCF_040681735.1 Actinoplanes sp. NPDC051633
CAAGACTTTCGAATTGATTCCAATTGCCGTCCGCATTACCATTAGTAACTATAGCAACGTGTCCCATTCCCTTACCATATGAATTACCAAAAACAACTACGTCACCGGGATATGCCTTAAAAGATGGTGTATTCTGATGTACGCTCGCCTCATTAGTAAAATTATTTTGGAACGGTATATCTTTAGCATACATTCCATTAAGTCCATGACCGTACAAGTGATACCAGTAGACATTAGCTAAATCAAAACACTGGTAACCTGCAAAATTATCAAAGTCCCAACCACGCCCTTGTAAGGTATCATTAATAAAATTGATATTATCTTGTGTTGCTAAAAATGTTTGAACTCGTTTAGCATTTAATTGTTTTTCTGTATTTTTATTGATTTGACTATGATCTGTAGCAATATTTTGTACGTGTTTATCTGTTGTGTACGTCGTTTTAGCATTAGCATTAGACGGCAATCCAGCAACGACTGTAAAAGCAATAATAAGTACAACTAACCACTTTCTCAATATTCAATCTCTCCCTTTTGATACTTTCTATCCATATCTTGCACTTCTGACAGAACATATAAATTACTAATGTTACTAACTAGCTGTTTGATACAAAATTGCGCATCTTCCAAATTTTTATCTTCTGAGTTTATAATTTCTGTAAGACTTTTCTCATGATGCACCATAATAAAAAGTAATTTATCACGTCTTTCTAAGTCTTCAGTTAAATAATTCATCATTGGATCTTTATACTGAGTTGCAGTTAGAACTAACTTTCTATAGTCTGTTGGAATAAGATGATCAACAGCCATTCTATCTCCCCCCTAATTAATTTTATATATTGAGTAAAAAGTTAACGACACCCAAAAGTGCCGTTAACTAATTCACTTAACCTTAAGAGCGTTTTCTTCTATATAAGTAAGTAGACACACCAGCAAGACCAATAAGTACAGCACCAATAATTACACCAGCAACAGATTTTTCTGTACCTGTCATTGGTAAATCTTTTTTTGATTCCTCTTTCTTAGGTTGAGGTGCTGGTTTTTGTGGCTTAGGTGCTGGTTTTTTAGGTTCTTCTTTTTTAGGTGGCACTACATTTTCAGGTTTTTTCGGTTTAGGTATTTCTGTATCCACCTTATTAGAGTTTTCTGTTTTATCATCATATTGAATTTCTGATGTATTAGGAATGATATATTTATCCCCTTTAGCAAAGTTTTTGTAATCAACATCATCTTTAAATTTAGAATTTAAAAGAACTTTAACCTTTTTCCCTTTAAGTAAACTTGCATCTTTAGGACTCCATTCGAAGCTTTCTTTTTTATTATCGACTTTTAAATCCCCTAATTTTGTTATATCTAAATCGCCATCTTGTCCTTTACTGTCTTTTGTATTTGACTTATGGCTATTATTAGAGTCTATGTCAGTTTGATTATTTTGGTTTTTACGTTCTGACTCTTGAGTTGATTTTGTAGATTTATCATCTTTTTGTGATTTTTGATTTTTTGTTGTATTGCTATCTTCTTTGGCTTTTGTATCATCACTTTGTTTACCATCCTTTGGTAACAGTTCAATATTACCTTTGTCATCAACTTTTAAATTAACCGTTTTATCAATGCCGTCTTTTTTATTATTGCCTTTAATATTAATTTTATAAGTTCCCGGCTTAATATGATGAGACTTGTCATATTCAATATTATCGTCAATATGAATATCTTTTGCGATGTCTTTAGCTTTTTGGTCTGTTATTTTAAGTAGAGATGCAACATCAATTTCTCCGTCTTTATCTTTTTTCAATTTATCAATGTTGTTCTTAATAAGGTCGATATTAATGTTTTGTTCATCGTCATTATCTTTGATGTTATCATTACTTTTTTGTTCATCTTTGTTTGATGATGAAGAATCAGGTTTAAATTCATCTTGTTTTGTATGAGCATTTTTCAATGCTTTATCAATATCTTCACGCTCTTTCTTAGATAGCGTTGACTTTTGATTTTTTGGTAAATAAACTTTAACGCCTTTAATATCTTCAACATCCTCTAAATCATCTTTAATAGTTACCTTTTTATAGTCTTTATCGTTTCCTAACGTGTAATCAAGTTGATAATTGATGTCATTTCCTTTTTTAGATTTATTATGCTCTTTAAGATTTCCATCTTCTAAGATGTGCTTTTTGATATCGCTGTTTACTTTTTTCTTCACAAATACTGGTACTTTATTTGTTGGAATTTTCTTATGATCTAATTCTAAATATCCAGTGTTGGGTATTTCAAATGTATCATTGTCTTTTTTCCATTTTTTCAAGTCTGCTTTTCCATTAACTTGAGAGACAACGTTAACTTTAAGTTTCTGTGCTGAAAATTCTTCTGGGTTTTTAGGCGTCCATCTAAATGATTGATGTTTTTCATCAACATCAAGTTTACCCTGCTTAGTAACATCTTTACCTTTATCATCGGTTACTTTAATTTTATCTTTTTGAAGATTTAATTCATCTGGTAAATCATCGCCTAGTGTAAATGTTTGATAGTCATTTTTGTATTTACCATTAATTTCATCTTTAGGATTTTCAAGGTTAGTGTCTTTTGCATCTTTTGATTGATCTTGTGATGCACCATCTTTTTTATTTTTCTTAATAACTGGTAATTGATAATCTAATGTATAGTTATAATCTTTATCATAGCCAACATCTTTTTTACTTACTGATTTTTTTGTAGTTGGATTAATACTCATATCATGGAAGTTATAATTAACTTTAGGTGGTGTTGGTTTTTTAGGTTCTTTTTTTAATGTAGGGTATTTAGCAATACTTGTTGTTACGTGCATACCAAAGTCACCATTAGCAACTAATGTCGAACCTTTAACGCCTGTATTATTAACAGAATGACTAATTACATTATTATATTTGGCAAAAATGGCTGTACCATCAGGTACAGATGAAGTACCGTCTAATAAGTTAGCTCCTTTATTTTTGCCCCATGTACTACCTAAATATTTAGAACTTGATACTTTGTTAACTTTATCGCTATCAGCTTTGAGTCCTCCACCCATCGCTACAATAGCTGAATTGTTATCTTCCATTGTTAATTCTTGGCCACCATCAATATCAAAAGTAGCACCCGTCCATAAATATTTTTCTTTTCCGTCTCCTACTTTATATGATGCTGTGATTTTATCTTTAGGTGGCGCTTGGTTAACATCAGCAGATCCATCATAATAGTTAATTGAGCCACCTTCATTCCAGAAAGTAACGTAGTCCCCGCCGTATTTAAGTTTAGTACCAGACTTACTAAATTTCACTTGTAAATCTTTTGATTTTCCATTAGCCAATTTAACAGCATTAGGAATTGTTACCCAATTACCAGCTTTTACTGAGTGAAGCTGAGTAGTTTTACCGAACTTATTATTTTTCCCTGATGTATCATATGCAGGTTTTGTATAACTTGGTACTTTATTATGCAAATCTTTAGTTACTTTGTCTCCCTTAACAACAGTTTTTCCTTTTGGCTTAACATTACCCCATGATACCTTTTGAACAATTTTATCATTAGACAATTTCCCTTTTTTATCAGAGTAAGCATGAATAGCAAATTTACCGTTTTGTAAATCTTTAAATGATTTGACATCTCCAGATGAGCTAACGTGAATATCATTATCAATTGTTTTAGATTTTAAATTATGCCAAGAACCTGATTTTGTATAAGAATGTCCTTTTTCCCCTCTCAAATTAGCGCTGTACTTTGGTTGTGCTGGATTCTTTTTTGCACTATCTACAGAAGACTTTTGTTTTTTCACTTTATCTTGATATTCCTTAAGTTGTTTATCGTTATATGCTTTGATTTCTTTGACTTTTTTCTTATAAGCCTCTTGATCGTCTTTATATTTCTTAGTAGCTTTTTCTAAATCTTTTATTTGTTTTTCATAGTCTGCTTGTATCTCTGTTTTTGTTTTGTCTACACTTTTGTCAGTAACTTTATGATGCTGGATGTTTCCTTCTTTGACATCTATACCTGCATCTTTTGCATTTTGTACTGCTTTTTTTAAATCCGAGTCATCAACTGATGAATTTTGTGATACCTTTTCATTAGATTTCTTTTGCGTTTTTGAGCTTGAAGAATCGTCCTTTTGATCTTTTGCATGTGCTGTATCAATCTCTCCTAATCCAAGTGTTGACAATAATAATGCTGTTGATAATCCTGTCATACAGATTTTAGAACCAACGTTATTGTTTTTCATAATTTTTACCCACTTTCTAATAATTTTTTGTTTCCCTTTTGGCATTGTGTGAGTAGTGCACATATAACAACCAATTTTTTCTGTTTACTTATAAGAAAATAGATAGTATTATTAAAAGAGCACATCATATATGACTTATTAATGATTGTCTAAATCAAAAAACGTCGTATAGCGTATGTGCATATATGCAAAGGATTCACACCTTTGTTTACTAAATAATACTTTTATGGTTGAAAAGAGATAACGTTACTCACACATCTCGTTATCTCTTGTCATATTGGCTTCACACACCAATATTGACGCTACAGAGGGAGCAATTCTTAATTGAGTTGCTCCTGTTTTTTGATTTGACACAATTGTAGTTTATCATTATACATCCCTCCTTTCATTATTTTTTACAAATCATTTATTACTTTTTCTACATTTTCCTTGTTTTTCTGTTTTTCTTTAATCGCTTTTTTATCATGACTGATATTTTCTTTTGAAGATTCAATAGAAGAATTATTATCGTCTATCGTTGATTGAGTTTGTCTTTGCTCTTTCTTGCTAAGTATCGGATCATTTGCATCGAGCTTTTTATTTTCTTTTTTAATACTGTGGATATTTTCTTTGTTGTATTTGATGTCACGCTTTTTATCTTCAATTTCTTTTTCTAAACGATTTTTTAAATAAATATAACTATCTCTATAATAAGTTTTTTTGGATTGAGGAGTTAAATTCTTATCAATGTTTTTACCAACTGCTGATACATATAAATCTCCTGATCTATTAGAATCATCGTCGCCATTTTTTGAATCTTTATAATTAAAATGTAACTTTAATGAGCCGTAATCCTTCGGTATATCTTCTATTTCAACAACAAAATAGTCATTTAATGTGTGATAAACATTAGGTTGATATGATTTTC
>NZ_JBFAZH010000556.1:0-5131 GCF_040681735.1 Actinoplanes sp. NPDC051633
GATCCGGGTGGGCAGGCCGAGGCGGGCGGCGTGCGCGACCAGCGGCCAGCACGCGTCGTCCTCGCCGTGCAGCAGGATCGGCGTGCCGCCGCCGAGCCGCTCGAGGATCGCGTCGGCCCGCGCCACCGCCCGGTCGGCCGGCGCGCCGATGATCTCCACGAGGACGCGGTCCACCGGGCCGGTCCGGGTCGCCTCCTCGGGCCGCCAGACGCCCGCCTCGACTCCGACGCCCCGCTCGGTCAGCAACGCGACCAGTTCCTCGTACCCCGGCTCGCCGACGTTGACCGACGCGAAGTCCGGCAGTTCGGCCCACGCCGCGATCGCGGCGTGCCGGGCACGGTGGTCACCGTGGGCGATCCAGAGCCCGGTCGAGACCCCGACGGGTACGCCGGCGGCCCGCACCGCCGCCACGGCCGCGCCCACGTCGGCCGCGGCCAGCGACTCACGCCCGTCAGCCCCGCGCGGATGGATGTGCACCGCCTCGGCGCCGGCCGCGACCGCCGCCGTGGCCTCGTCGAAGAGCTCGGCCGGCGTCTTCGGCACGAAGGGCTCGCCGCGCCCGCCGTTGAGGCAGGCCTTCAGTCGTCTGATCACGCGGTAATTCTGCGGCGTGACCCACAGGTGATGCGGCACCATTCCGGCCGTGGACGTGACGCTGACCGACGACCTGATCCGCCTCGACCGGCTCGAGGCGGGTGATGCCGAGGCGTCCGTGGCGGGCGAGGACGACCAGATCGTCCGCTGGCTCAACGGCGGGCGGTCCACGGTGACCGGGACCCGCGACTACATCGCGGAGACCCACCGCAGCTGGGCGCGCGGCGGTCCGCACCTGGCCTTCGCGATCCGGGTCGGCGGCGCGCTGGCCGGCACGGTGGACGCGCGGCTGATCGAGCCCTATCTGCGGCCGGGCCAGGCGAACATCTCCTACGCCGTGTTCCCGGCGTGGCGGGGCCGGGGGATCGCCACCCGCTCGGTCCGGCTGCTCGTCGAGTGGCTGCGGGAGCGCGGCGACGTGCGCGAGGCGGTGATCCGTGCCGATCCGCGCAACCCGGCGTCGGGCGCCGTGGCTCGGGCGGCCGGCTTCAGCTTCCGGGAGCACACCGCGGACGAGCACGGTGACCTGGACTGGTTCGTCGCGGACCTGCGCCACCGCACGCCCGGGGTGTCGGTCGTTTTCGTGTGCCAAGACAGCGGCCGGATCCTGCTGGCCCGCCGCGGCGCCGGCGCTCGGGACGAGCCGGGAGCGTGGGACTGCGGTGCCGGCGCGCTCGAGTTCGGCGAAAGCTTCGAGGCGGCGGTGGCGCGGGAGGTCGAGGAGGAGTACGCGACCCCGCCCCGCACGGTGGCGCTGTGCGGTGTCCGCAACGTCATCCGCGGTGACTCACACTGGGTTTCCGTCGTGTTCCGGGTGACCGTCGACCCGGCCGCGGTGCGGATCGGCGAGCCGCACAAGTTCGACGAGCTGGGCTGGTTCGCACCCGGCGATCTGCCGTCGCCCCTGCACTCTCAGCTGCCGGCCACGCTCGCGCTGACCGGGCCGGACCAGTCCCAGTGGGGGATCGGCAGGCCGTCCGGCACGACCGCGTCCGGCGCGTCGTAGGACTTCACCTCGCCGACGGCCCACTCCATGTAGGCGTGCAGGGTGCCGCGCAGCTCCGGGTCGGGCGGCAGCGTCGCCTCCACCGCCTGGTCGAAGCACCGGACGAAGGCCTCGCCCAGCGCCGGCTCCATGCCGTTGCGGGCGTGCAGGTCGAGCATCCCCGAATGACCCAGGCGCGAGGTGCTGTAGACCGGCGGGCCGCCGAGCACCTCACCCCAGTACTCGGCCAGGTGCTCGACGTGGTGCGGATCGCCGGTGTGCGAGAACGGATGCTCCAGCTGCTCGTCCACGAGGCAGCGGGCGTGGAAGTCCGCCGCGAGCGCCCGGAAGGCCGGCGCTCCGCCCGCGGATTCGTACACCGATGGCCTGTTCATCGCGCCAGGATGGCAGAAATCGCTTGACGGCGTGATCCTCCTCGCGGATCGTCGTGGCATGCGTAAGCGACATTGATCCACTGTTGCCCGCCGTCTCTACGTGGTTCGCGCGTGTGAGGACGGCATCCTCCTATACCCGGTGTACGCGCTGCTCTTCGCCGACGCCGGGCTCACCACGGCGCAGATCTCGACGCTGTTCATGCTGTGGTCGGTGGTGGCGTTCGCCGCCGAGGTGCCCTCGGGCGCGTGGGCCGACACCTGGTCGCGCCGCAGCCTCTACGCCCTCGGCGCGTTCCTCACCGCCGCCGGCTTCCTGAGCTGGACGATCTGGCAGTCGTACCCCGGCTTCGCCCTGGGCTTCATCCTGTGGGGCCTGGGCGGCGCGCTGGGCTCCGGCGCCCTCGAGGCGCTGATCTACGACGAGCTGGCGGCCGACGGCGAAGAGGACCGCTACGCCCGGGTGGCCGGCCGCGCCGGGACGATCGCCATCCTCGCCCAGCTCGGTGCCACGCTGCTCGCGACCCCGGTGTTCCTGCTCGGCGGCTACGAGCTGCTCGGCTGGCTCAGCGTGGTGGTGGCCGCGGCGGCCGGCGTGGTCGCGCTGGGCTTCCACGAGACGTCCGCCGCCGAGGAGGACGACGAGGACGGCTACCTGAAGACGCTCGCCGCGGGGTTGCGCGAGGTGCGTCGCGGCCGGGTGGTGCGGTGGGCGGTCCTGATCAGTGCCATGGTGTACGCGTTCAGCGGGCTCGACGAGTACCTCCCGATGGTGTCCCGCGACACCGGTGTGCCGACCGCGCTCGTACCCGTGGCCTTCGCCGTGCCCTCGATCTGCATGGCCGCCGGCAGCGCCCTCGCCGGTCGCTGGTCCACGGTCGGCCCGCGACGCCTCGCCGCGGCCCTCGCGACGGCCGCCGCCCTGCTCGCGGTCGGCGGCCTGAGCGGCCACGTCGCCGGGCTGGCACCGATCGGCGTCGCGTTCGGGCTGTTGCAGTTCGCCATGGTGATCACCGAGACCAGGCTGCAGGACGTGACACCGAGCGCGGTCCGCGCCACGGTGCTGTCGGTCAGCGGCTTCGCCACCGAGGTGCTGACCGTCGGCCTGTACGCCTTCTTCGGCCTCGGCGCCGCGATCGCCGCGGTGCCCGTGCTGTTCGCCCTGGCCGGCCTGCCCGTGCTGGCCACCGCGGCGGTGGTCGCGACCCGCCTCCCGAAATGAGCGTCCCCGTATCGGCGGTCACCGGGAGGCGAACGCCACGATCTCGTCGAGCCCCGGGGAGTAGCCGGCCCGCGTCTCGACCTCCAGCGTCGGCACGTCCATGCTGATCGGAGTCCAGCTCTGCGTGATGCCGAGCTGAGCCCGATCGGTGTGGGCGGCGCGGGTGGGGACGGCCATCCGGCGGCTCTCGATGCGCGCCCGCGCGACGGCCGGATCGACGACGCAGCGCACGACGCGGATCCGGGCCAGCCCGGCCAGCGGCGACAGGATCGGCCGCCACAGCCGATCCTGGAAGGCGGCCTCGGCCACAACGGTGCAGCCGGCCCGAAGCAGCACCCCGAGCGTGTCGAAGAACGCGTCGTAGGCCCGCCGCATCGTCTTGTCCGGCGTACCCGCGTGCACCATGCCCTCGCGGATCTCGTCGCGGCAGATCGCCGGGCAGCCGACGGACCGGGCGATCTCGTGGGCGAGCGTGGTCTTGCCGGAGCCGGGCACGCCGCTGACCACGACCAGGATGGGCGCGCTCACGAGGCGGCTGAGCAATCGTTCATGGCGGTCCGAGCTTACGTCCTCCACCACCCGCCGCAGACGGGGCGACACGGCGCCGCTCGCCCCGCCAGGCTGGTGCGGCCATGCCGGCGTGGTGGGTCGGGCGCGGCTCGGCACGCATGGTCCTCGGTCGAGGCGCAGCCATGCCGGCGTGGTGGTGGGTCCGGCCGGTTGCGCGTGGGTGGTGGTTGGGGTGGCGGCCATGCGGGCGTGGTGGTGGGTTGGGGTTGGGTGCGGCCGGGTGCGCGTGGGGGGTGGTCGGGGTGGCAGCCATGCCGGCGTGGTGGTGGGTTGGGCCGGGTGCGGCCCGGCACGCGTGGTTGGTGGTCGAGGTGGCGGCCATGCCGGCGTGGTGGTGGGTCGGGCCGGGTGCGGCCCGGCACGCGTGGTTGGTGGTCGAGGTGGCAGCCATGCCGGCGTGGTGAGCGATGCGCCCGGTGCGGCCGGTGCGGCCGGTGCGGGCTCCGGTTGGCAAGTGGTAGCTGAGCCACGTTTCCGGCGGCTCGGAGCGTGCGTGGGCTACCACTGTGGTCGATTTGTCCGCCGGGAGAGTAGAAGTGGTAGCTGAGCGGCCTTTGAGAGTGCCCGGTGGGCTGTTGAGCTACCACTGTGGTCGATTTGTCCGCTGCGAGAGCGGAAGTGGTAGCTCAGCGGCCTATCCAGATGCCCGATGGGCCGTTGAGCTACCACTTTGCTCGCGACGGCTGCGGCTGGCGCGTGACCCGCCGGCCAGGGTGACTGGCCTCCCGCCGCTGGGCCACCACCCGGTCGGCGTGGCTGCCGCCTTGACCGGTGGTGGCCGTGACGGCCGCTGTGTGCTGGACCGGCGACGAGGCCGGCGTGGCTGCCGCCTTGACCGGCGGTGACCGTGACGGGCCGCTGTGTGCTGAGCCGACGATCAGGCCGGCATGGCTGCGGCCTTGACCGGCGCGCGACCGTGACGGGCCGCTTCGGGTTACGAAAGTGGTAGGCCAGCCACCTCTGCGGGCGCCGGATGCGTGGGTCGGCTACCACTTTGTTTTGACGCATCGAGCGTGCCGGCGCGGTCGTGTCCGATCTGTTCAAGACGCTTGCGTCGACGCGTCGTAACGTCGCCGCCATGGAGTCACGACACGTCAGCACGCAGATCGACCGGCCGGTTCGGGAGGTCTATGAGTACGCCTCGGACCCGGCCAACCTGCCCGCGTGGGCACCCGGGCTGACCAGCTCGATCGAGCAGGTCGACGGCCGGTGGATCGCCGAGTCGCCGCTCGGCAGGGTCGTGGTCGCCTTCGTGCCGGAGAACGAGTTCGGCGTGCTCGACCACGATGTCACGCTGCCGACCGGGGAGACCGTGCACAACTCGTTCCGGGTGATCGCCGACGGCGACGGCAGCGAGGTCGTCTTCAC
>NZ_JBFAZH010000557.1:0-5115 GCF_040681735.1 Actinoplanes sp. NPDC051633
GGGCCGCACCCAGGCCACGACGATGGAATACCTGCGGTTCATCGCGGTGTCCCGGCTGTTCTTCGACAACATCGCCCACCTGCAGGCGTCCTTCCTCCCCCGACGAGATCGGCGCCAAGTTCACCATCTCCGTCAACGGCCGCGCGATCTTCGCCAAGGGGGTCAACTGGATCCCGGACGACCACTTCCTGACCCGCATCACGGCCGAGCGCCTCGGGCGGCGGCTGGACCAGGCGGTGGCCGCGAACATCAACCTCATCCGGGTGTGGGGCGGCGGCATCTACGAGAGCGAGGACTTCTACTCCGCCTGCGACGAGCGCGGCATCCTGGTGTGGCAGGACTTCCTGCTCGCCTGCGCGGCGTATCCGGAGGAGTCCCCGCTGTGGGAGGAGATCGAGGCGGAGGCCCGGGAGAACGTGGTCCGGCTCGCGCCGCACCCCTCGCTCGCGCTCTGGAACGGCGGCAACGAGAACCTCTGGGGTTACGAGGAGTGGAACTGGCCGGACGCGCTGGAGGGCCGCACGTGGGGCGGCCGGTACGCCCACGAGATGTTCGCCGCGGTCGTCGCCGAGCTGGACCCGACCCGCCCGTACAGCCCGAACAGCCCCAGCTCGCCGGGGTACGACCCGAAGCAGGTGCGGTCCAACGACCCCGATCACGGCAGCCACCACCAGTGGGAGGTCTGGAACGCGATCGACTACACCAACTACCGCGGCGAGATCCCCCGGTTCTGTTCGGAGTTCGGCTTCCAGGCGCCGCCCGCGTGGCGCACGCTGACCGACTGGGTGCACGCCGCCGACGGCCGGCCGCTGGCCGAGGCGGACGACCCGAAGAACGACCCCACCTTCCTGCTCCACCAGAAGGCCGTGGACGGCAACGGCAAGCTCGACCGCGGACTCGCCCCGCACCTCGGCGTGCCGGCCGACTTCGCCGACTGGCACTGGGCCACCCAGCTCAACCAGGCGCGCGCGGTCGCGTACGGCATCGACCACTACCGGCGCTGGTGGCCGCGCACCGCGGGCGCCGTCGTCTGGCAGCTCAACGACTGCTGGCCGGTCACCTCGTGGGCGGCGGTCGACTCCGAGGAGAGACCCAAGCCCCTCTGGTACGCGCTGCGGCGCGCCTTCGCCCCGCGCAACCTCGTGTTCGTCACCGAGGACGACGCCCTGTCCGTGGCCGTGCTCAA
Source organism: Actinoplanes sp. NPDC051633 (assembly GCF_040681735.1). Taxonomy (NCBI): domain Bacteria; kingdom Bacillati; phylum Actinomycetota; class Actinomycetes; order Micromonosporales; family Micromonosporaceae; genus Actinoplanes; species Actinoplanes sp. NPDC051633. The sequence goes on from NZ_JBFAZH010000557.1 coordinate 1,187, forward strand.
CGACACCGACCAGCCGTGGCGCGGCGAGATCGCGCTGAGCCGCCAGCGACTCGGCAGTGGATCCCTCGCCACCGCAACGGTTTCCGTCGACCTCGAACCCCGGACCTCCCGGCCGGTCGCCGTGCCCCTCGACGTGGCGGTGCCGGATGATCCGGCGGCGGAGATCGTGGTCGCCCGGCTGGACGCGTACGCCACCGTGCACACGTTCGTGCCCGACCTCGAGATGGCCCTGGAGAAGGACCCGCTGGACGTGGATGTGCGCCCGGCCGAGGACGGATACACGGTGACGGTGACCGCCCGCTCCTTCGCGCGGGACGTCACGCTGCTGGCCGACCGGGTGGCCGCCGACGCGTTCGTCGACGAAGCCCTCGTCTCGTTGCCCGCGGGCGAGAGCGCGACGTTCCGGGTCCGCACCGGCGTCCGCGACCTCGAGCAGGCCCTGGGTGCGGCTCCGGTGCTGCGCACCGCGAACGACCTCCGGCACGTCGGCCGGTCGAATCCCGAGGAAGTGACGCATGACGATCCGCGCACGGGTGGATGAGCTCCTCGAGACGATGACGCCGGCCGAGAAGGCGGGGCAGCTCACCCAGTACTTCTACTTCACCCTGCCGGCCGGCGTCGAGGCCGACCCGGCGCTGGGGCTGGACATCGGCACGCAGCCGGCGGCGGTGGAGTCGGCGCTCGCGCAGGGCGGCGTGGGATCGCTGCTGTTCGTGACCGATCCGGCGCAGATCAACCGGCTGCAGCGGCTGGCGCTGGAGGGCAACCGCCACGGCATCCCGCTGCTGTTCGGCTTCGACGTCATCCACGGCCTGCGCACGATCTTCCCGGTGCCCATCGCGATGGCCGCCTCGTGGGATCCGGAGACCATCGAGCGCGGCCAGGCGGTCGCCGGCCGCGAGGCGCGGGCCGTGGGCATCCACTGGACCTTCGCGCCGATGGTCGACATCGCCCGCGACCCGCGCTGGGGCCGGATCATCGAGGGCGCGGGTGAGGATCCGTATCTCGGCGCGGCCGTGGCCGCCGCCCAGGTGCGCGGCTTCCAGAGCGGCGGCGTGATCGCCGGGCCGAAGCACTTCGCCGGGTACGGCGCGGCCGTCGGTGGCCGCGACTACGACGAGGTGAACGTGTCCGAGTACGAGTTGTGGAACGTGTACCTGCCCCCGTTCCGGGCCGCCGTCGACGCCGGTGCGGGCAACGTGATGACCGCGTACATGGACCTCAACGGCATTCCGGCGACGGGCAACCGGTGGCTGTTCACCGAGGTGCTGCGCGAGACGTTCGGGTTCGACGGGTTCGTGGTGAGCGACGCCAACGCCGTGCGGAACCTGCTGACGCACGGGTTCGCCGCCGATCTGACCGACGCCGGGGCGCGGGCGGTCAACGCCGGCACGGACATGGAGATGGCGATCGCCGACCCGGCGTACGCCCATCTGCCCGAGGCGCTCGAGTCGGGCGCGGCGAGTCAGGAGGCGGTGGACGCGAGCGTGCGGCGGGTCCTGGCGGCGAAGATCCAGGCCGGCCTGTTCGATGCGCCGTACGTCGACGAGGACCGTGCCCGCGAGGTGCTGGCGGATCCGGCGCACCGTGACGTCGCCCGGGTGGCCGCGGAGCGGTCGGCGGTGCTGCTGCGCAACGAGGGCGGCCTGCTGCCGCTCGACCTGGGCCGGCTGAGCTCGATCGCGGTGATCGGGCCGCTGGCCGACTCGCAGCGCGACACCATCGGACCGTGGGTCTTCGACTTCGACCTGGACGAGACGGTGACCGTGCTGGACGGCATCCGGGCCAGGGCCGACGACGCCGTGCGCGTCGACCACGCCCTCGGCGTCCGCGTCGGGCAGCGCGTGTTCCCCTCGATGTTCGACATGTTCGGCGGGAACGCGCCGGAGGACCCCGAGGGCTTCGACGAGGAGGCGGAGTTCCACCGGGCCGTCGAGGCCGCCCGGGCCGCCGACGTGGCGGTCGTCGTGGCCGGCGAGTGGCAGAACATGATCGGCGAGGCGGCGTCACGGTCGTCGCTGGAGCTGCCCGGCAGGCAGCTGGAGCTGCTGCAGGCGGTCGCCGGGACGGGTACGCCGGTCGTGCTGCTGGTCATGAACGGGCGCCCGCTCGACCTGCGCTGGGCGGCGGAGCACGTGCCGGCGATCCTCGACATCTGGTATCCGGGCACCCGCGGCGGCGAAGCCGTGGCCAACCTGCTCTTCGGTGACGTCTCCCCCGGCGGCAAGCTGCCCTTCACCTGGCCCCGCACGGTCGGGCAGGTGCCGATGGTGTATTCGCACACCATCTCCCACGAGCCGGAGAACCAGGCGCGTCGCTACTGGGACGAGGCGAGCACGCCGCTGTTCCCGTTCGGCCACGGCTTGAGTTACGGCCGCTTCGAGTACAGCGGGCTCACCGCCGACCGGGAGACCGCCGGGGTCGACGACACCGTCACGATCTCGGTGTCGGTGGCCAACACCGGCGACCGCGAGGCCGACGAGGTCGTGCAGCTCTACCTGCACCAGCGGCACGGCTCGTCGTCGCGGCCGGTGCGCGAGCTCAAGGGCTTCCGGCGGGTCACGCTCGCGGCGGGCGAGTCCCGCACGCTCGAGTTCACCGTCGGGCCCGACCACCGCCGGTACTGGAACGCGGCGGCCCGCGACTGGGTGCTCGACGCTTCGACGTTCGACGTCTGGGTGGGCGGCGACTCCACCGCGCAGGCGTCCGTCTCCTTCCGGGTGGCCTGACTTTCAGCGCCGTCACGCACTGGCAATTTCGCCGATACGGCGTCGTGTGCAGGGACCGTAAAGTCACCTCAAGTCACGGCGGAACCCCCGGCAGCGCGCAGGTGACACCCCATCGGGCGGCACCGATCCGGGCCCCGGCCTGACCGCACTCACACCTCTTTATGGACGGCACACCGCCGGGTGGCGCCGTCGTACCCGCTCGCGCTCTTCTCCCACCCCCGGCTCGAGGAGGCAATCCTCCATGTCCCTGCGTTCCCTCAGAAACCGTGTCATCACGGTCGTCGCCGTCTCCGCCGCGTTGTTTGCCGGCGGCGCCGCCGTCGCCCCCGCCGCGATTGCGGCGGAGCGCGGTCAGAACCCGACCTCGTCGAACATCGGCGGCAGCGGCAGCTACCGCACCTCGTCGGCCAATGTCTCCCGGTTCAGCGCCATCGGCTTCGGCGGCGGCACGATCTACTACCCGACCGACGCCACCGACGGCCCGTACCCGGCGGTGGCGATCTCCCCCGGCTTCACCGCGACCTGGTCCAGCCTCTCCTGGCTGGGTCCGCGGCTGGCGTCGTGGGGCATCGTCGTGATCGGCATCGAGACCAACACCCTGCTGGACCAGCCCGGGCAGCGGGGTGACCAGCTCCTCGCTGCGCTCGACTACCTGACCGACCGCAGCTCGATCCGCACCCGGGTCGACGGGAACCGGCTGGGGGTGGCCGGCCACTCGATGGGCGGCGGAGGCACCCTCGAGGCGCTCAGCGAGCGCAGCTCCCTGCGGGCCGGGGTGCCGCTCGCGCCCTGGAATCTCGACACCACCTGGAACGAGGTCGACGCGCCGGTGATGATCGTCGGCGGCCAGGCCGACACCATCGCACCCGTCGCGACGCACTCGATCCCGTTCTACACCACCCTCGGCGGCGACAAGGGCTACGTGGAGCTGTCCGGCGGGAGCCACTTCTTCCCGCAGACCCCCAACGCCAACGTGTCCCGGGCCATCGTCTCCTGGCTCAAGCTCAACCTCGACGACGACCAGCGCTTCGCGCCGTTCGTCTGCTTCAACCGCAGCCTGTCCATCTCGGACTTCCGCAGCCGCGGCGTCTGCTGATCCCCGGTGGGTGGGGGGCGACCGGTGGCCGCCCCCCGCCCCCGGCCCGAAGGCCCGCAACCCCCAGCGTCAGAACGGAAGAGCAAAACACAGAAAGACAAACC
>NZ_JBFAZH010000558.1:0-5107 GCF_040681735.1 Actinoplanes sp. NPDC051633
GCCGGGAGCCCGGGTACGCCGAGGGCCGCACGCTGGCCCGCGAGATCACCGCCGCCGGCCACCTCGGCACGGTCGGCGCCCTGGTCAACGTGCTGACCGAGGCCGGCTGCGACCACCCCACGGTGCTCGATGCGCTGAGCGAGCCCTTGGTCCCGGTCGAGGCCGGCTGGATGGTGGAGACGCTGGCCGGCGCGGCACCGGGCACGCTGCTACGACACCTCGTGTGACACAGTTTCCACCGGAGAAGCAGAACTCTGGGAGGACGAACGTGGCCGGCGGGGTGTACCGCAGTTCGCATGCCTCGCAAGAGGAGGGGCCTCAGGCCGACCCTGGGTTCGAGCGGCCGGCTCTGGAGGATCCGGGTCTGGTGGCGACCGAGGACGCCGGGGCTGCTCATGAGCCCCGCCACGAGCCCCGCGAGGAGCCTCAGGACGAGCCTCGCGACGAGCCTCGCGACGAGCCCCGCGAGGTGGAGAGCACGGCCGGCCAGAGCGCGATCATGGCGGCCGGCAGCCTGGTCAGCCGGATCATCGGGTTCGTCCGCAACGCCCTGATCGGCATGACGCTCGGCTTCGCGGTCGGTGACGCGTACACCAGTGCTCTGTTCCTCCCGAACCAGATCTATGAGCTGCTGCTCGGCGGCATCCTCTCCAGCGTCCTGATCCCGCTGCTGGTCCGGCGGCGCAAGGCCGATCCGGACGGCGGCCAGCTCTACACGCAGAAGCTGCTGACCTTCGCGATGGTGTGCCTGGGCATCGCGACGGTGCTGGTCGTCGTGGCCGCGCCACTGATCACGCTGATCCAGTCCAGCGGCCGCACCTCACCCGAGTACCGCGACCTGGTGACGATGTTCGCCTGGCTGATGCTGCCGATCATCTTCTTTACCGGGCTGTCGGCGCTGATCGGCGCGGTGCTCAACGTGCGCGGCCACTTCGCCGCCCCGATGTGGGCGCCGATCCTCAACAACATCGTGGTGATCGCCGCCTGTGGGCTGTTCCTGCTGATCTTCCGGATCGACGGCACCCTGACCATCGCGAAGATGACGCCCGCCATGGTCGCGGTGATCGGCGGCGGCACCCTGCTCGGGATGATCGCGCAGGCGGCCGGGCTGCTGCCGGCGCTGCGGCGAGTCGGTTTCACGTGGAACTGGCGCTGGGACCCGCGCGGGCTCGGGATGGGCGAGATCGGGCGTCTCGCCGGGTGGATGCTCTGCTACGTCGGCGCCAACCAGCTCGCGGTGTTCCTCGTCGTGCGGGTGCTGAGCGGCGGCACCGGCGGCAACCGGGCGAGCACCCTGGCGTACAACAACGTCTTCCTGCTGACGATGATGGCGCACGGGATCATCGGCGTGTCCGTGATGACCGCGCTGCTGCCGAAGATGAGCGCCGCGGCGGCCGACGGCCGGTTCAGCGATGTCAGCGCCGACCTGAGCCGGGGGATCCGGCTGGCCACCACCGCCCTGGCGCCGATCGCGGTGGCCTACGGCGTGCTGGCCACCCCGATCGCGGTGACCCTCTTCCAGGGCGGGAACTACACCTATCAGCAGGCGTACGCGACGGGCGACGTCCTGGTGGCCGGTGCGCTGGCGGTCATCCCCCTGTCGATCAGCTACCTGTGCACCTATGCCTTCTACTCCCTGCAGGGCAACAAGACGGTGGCCCTGATCAACCTGCCGGTGGTGGCGCTGCGCATCGCCGGCTATCTGGTTCTCGCCTGGGTGCTGAACGCGTCGCTGACCGCGGCCGGCATGACCGCCGCGAACGCCCTGTCCTACGCCCTCTCGGCACTGATCTCCCTGGCGGTCCTCCGCCGCCGGATCGGCCGCCTCAATCTCGGAAGTCTGGTCGCCGCGCTGCTGAAGGTCGTCGCCGCCGCGGTCGTGGCCGGCGCACTCGGCCTGCTGGTGGTCCGGCTGATGCCCGGCGGTGGCGAACCGACCCGTGTCGAGGCCCTTTTGCAACTTCTTGCCGGAGGTGCGGTGATCATGGTCGGTTACCTCGGCACGGCGGCGCTGCTCCGGGTGCGTGAGATCAGCCAGGTGGTCGCGATGGTTCGCCGGAAGGTCGGCAGGTAGGGCGTGTCCTTCCGTTGTGGACAAGGTGTGGATAACTCTCTGATCAGCTAATTCGACGACACCATTCGGACTAATCACCCCTGCCAGGATGCCTGGTGTCGATGCCGCGCCAGGGGGATGACCTGTGGGCCTGTGGCAGCGGGCGGGTATGGTCGCTCTGGACACGTGTGCACCACCGAGGGAGGACGGGTGACCCAGGTCGGCGAGGGCCGCGAGACTTCGGCCGATGAGGCCGCTCCGGTCATGACCTTCGGTGCACCCACCGTCGGTGAGATCCTGGCGGAGCGGTATCAGCTCGAGGCGCACGTCAACGATGACAGCGCCGGCCGGCAGGTCTGGCGCGGCATCGATGTCATCCTGCGGCGGCCGGTCGCGGTCGTGCTCCGGCACCCGGGCGGCGACTCCGCCACCGAAATGCTGCAGGCCGCCGTCGCCGCCAGCCGGGTGATCCACCCCAACCTCGCCGGTGTCTACGACGCGATCGACGAGGGTCAGCGGGCCTACGTGGTGCGCGAGTGGGTCGACGGCGAGGCGCTGCGCGAGCTGGTCGGCTCCGAGGGTCCGCTCGACCCGGCCCGCGCCACCGCGATCGCGCACTCGATCGCCGACGCGCTGGCCGCGGTGCACGCCACCGGCATGGTGCACGGCAACGTCCACCCCGGCACCACGCTGGTCGCCGACGACGGCCGGGTGGTCCTGGCCGACGCGCGGGCCGACTCGGCAGACTCCGCCGAGGGCGATGTCCGCGCGGTCGGTGGCCTTCTTTACTACGCGCTCACCGGTCGCTGGCCGCACGCCGAGATCAACCCATCCGCGCTGCCGGACGCGCACCGCGACGCGTCCGGTGCGCTCGCCGCGCCCCGCCAGATCCGGGCCGGTGTGCCGGCGTACCTCGACGATCTGACCATGGACCTGCTGGACAGCCGGGTCGCCGCCCCCGAGGCCGACGCGCTGGCCGCGGAGCTCGACCGGCTGGACGCCGCGGCCGACGACGACTACGAGGACATCGGCCCGCTGCGGTTCGCGCAGAGCACGTCGACCGAGCCGGTCCGCAGCACCCGCAAGATCGTGATCGGTGTCGGCGCCCTGGTCGTCATCGCACTGATCGGTCTGGTCTTCGGCATCCGCGCGATCAGCAACTCGGGCAAGCCCGGGCCGAGCGAGACGACACAGGCGGGCAACCCTCCGGCCGGATCGACCGAGGGCAACACCGATCCGAGCGGCCAGCCCGAGGCGCCCGCGCCGCAGAAGCTCACGCTGACCCCCGAGATGGTGCGCATCGTCGACCCGCCGGACGGTCAGGGGTCCGACGACGACGAGGCCAAGCTCACCGTCGACGGCGACCCGAACACCGGGTGGGAGACGCAGCGGTTCAACCAGTCCGACTTCGGCAACCTCAAGCCGGGCATGGGCGTGCTGATCAACCTCCAGCAGCCGCGGACGGTCAGTGACGTGCAGGTCGAGACCTCCGTCGCCGGTGTGGCGATGGAGGTTCGCGCCGGCACGTCCGACCCAGGCACCAGCAGCGCCGGTGACGACCAGGTCGTCAAGACGTACAAGAAGCTCGGCGAGCAGGACTCCGACGCCAAGACCGACGGGACGACCAAGCGGTTCCCGGTGTTCGACCCGGATCAGAAATACCAGTACATCCTGGTCTTCCTCATCGATCTTCCGCCGGCCGAGGACAACAGCGGCAAGTTCCAGGTGACCGTCACCAACATCGAGGTGTACGGCTCCTGACCGCGGGCCACGGGCCCTCGACCGTTTCGACTAGATTCTCAGCGTGACCACCGGCGGCACGGATGACGGCGTGGTCGGCGCGGAGTCGACCGACGCCGATCTCCTCAGCGCGCACGTCGCCGGTGACAAGGACGCCTTCGCCGAGTTGGTCCGCCGGCATCGCGACCGGTTGTGGGCGGTGGCGCTGCGTACCGTGGGGGACCGCGAGGAGGCCGCCGACGCGGTGCAGGACGCGCTGCTCTCGGCGCATCGGGCGGCCGCCCGGTTCCGCGGCGACTCGCAGGTCACCACCTGGCTGCACCGCATCGTCGTGAACGCCTGCCTGGACCGCATCCGCAAGCGCCAGACGCACCCCACGGTTCCGCTGCCCGACGGCCAGGACGTCACCGGCCCCGAGCCGGCCGCCCCGGCCCACGACCACGACACCGCGCTGGTCGTCCGGCAGGCGCTGGCCGAGCTTCCGCCCGATCAGCGCGCCGCACTGGTACTGGTCGACGTGCAGGGGTATCCGGTGATGGAGGCCGCGGAGATCCTCGGCGTCGCCGAGGGCACGATCAAGAGCCGGTGCGCGCGTGGCCGGGCCAGGATGGCGCTGCGGCTCGGCCACCTGCGCCGGGGAGACGACGGTCACGGGAACCATCCGCAGGCCGGCCGCGTCCCATCGGGGTCGACGTCGACTCAGAACGGATCCGGAGAGGGGGAGAGCCGATGAGCGTGGACGACTTCGGCACGGTCGACATCGACCTGCTGGCCGACTACATCGGCGATGCCCTCGACGAGACCGAGCGGGCACGCGTCGAGCAGCTGATCGCCGACGACCCCGAGTGGCGTTCCGCCCACGACCTGCTGGCGTCGGGGATGAGCCGGGTGGGTGCCGAGCTGGGTGCGCTGGGTGCCGCGTCCGAGCCCATGCCGGCCGATCTGGGGGTACGCCTGGAGGCTGCCTTCGCCGCGGATCCGACGACCGATCACGACCTCATCGCTCCAGAACTCACCGAGCCGAGCGAGCCGCACGTCCAGCCGTCGCGCGCCGATCGCCATCTGGTGTCCGTACCCACCGGGGGTGCGGCGAGAGCCACCTCTCGCCGGCGCCGCATCCGCTGGGCCGCACCCATCGCGGCGGCCGCGGGGGTCCTGGCCTTCGCCGGCTTCGGCACCACCTATTTCACCAGTCATGACGACGCCGCACAGACCTCGGCCGCCGGCGGCGCCGCGGGGTACGCCGCCGGGCCCCGGGTTGGTCCCCAGTCGGGCCAGGCGGCCGCGCCCCCCCGCGGGGCGCTCACCGGGGCG
>NZ_JBFAZH010000559.1:0-5102 GCF_040681735.1 Actinoplanes sp. NPDC051633
GTCGCGCCCAGGCTGGCGCTGCGCTCACCCACGTCGACGCGCAGCTCGCCCACCTCGTGCACGGCCGGCTGGGCGGCCCGGCTGGCCCGGCCGACCCGGCGCAGCACGGTGGTGATCCGCGCGTCCAGATGGGCCCCGGTGAACGGCTTGACCATGTAGTCGTCCGCGCCCGAACGCAACAGGCGGACCACCGTCTGCTCGTCGTCCCGGGCGGTCGCGATGATGATCGGCACATCCGTGATGCCGCGCAGCATGCGCAGCGCGTCGGAGCCGTCCAGATCGGGCAACCCGAGATCCAGCACCACCAGATCCGGGGTCTCCGCCGCGACCCGGCGCAGGGCGTCCAATGCGGTGCCGACCGCGTGCACGGCATGCCCTCGATCGGCCAGCGATCGCAGCATCGCACCGCGCACCACGTGATCGTCCTCGACGAGCAACACCGTGGCCATGCGAAGCACCGTAGCGCTCGGGGCGGGGAACGCCTAAAGCTGTGATTGAGCGGAACCCCGTGGTGACGCACGGTCACCGCGTGCCGCTCCGCGCACCCTCATCGGCGGCGACTAGCATCGAGCCCGACCCCGCTGCGCCGTTGAAGGAGATCGTCGTGCCCGAGCCACTTGTCGTCCCCGCAGGCACCACCGCGGGCGCGGCGGTGACGGCCGCCGGGCTGCCCGCGAACGGCCCGAAGGCGATCGTCGTGGTGCGCGACCCGGGCGGCCGGCTGCGCGATCTCGACTGGGTGCCCGAGCTCGACACCGACGTGACCCCGGTGGCGCTCGACGAGCCCGACGGGCTCAACGTGCTGCGGCACTCGACGGCACACGTGCTGGCGCAGGCGGTGCAGGACCTCTTTCCGGAGGCGAAGCTCGGCATCGGCCCGCCGATCGAGAACGGTTTCTACTACGACTTCGACGTCGCCAAGCCGTTCGTGCCCGACGACCTGGCGAAGCTCGAGAAGCGGATGCAGGAGATCGTCAAGGCCGGCCAGCTGTTCCGCCGGCGGGCCTACGGCTCACTCGACGAGGCGAAGGTCGAGCTGGCATCGGAGCCCTACAAGCTCGAGCTGGTCGACATCAAGGGCGAGGTGGACGCCGAGGAGGTCATGGAGGTCGGCGCCGGCGAGCTGACGGCGTACGACAACATCGACGCGCGCGACGGCCACCGCGTCTGGGGCGACCTCTGCCGCGGCCCGCACCTGCCGTCCACCCGGCTGATCCCGGCGTTCAAGCTGATGCGCAGCGCGGCCGCGTACTGGCGGGGCAGTGAGAAGAACCCGCAGCTGCAGCGCGTCTACGGCACCGCCTGGCCGACCCGCGACGCCCAGAAGGACTACCTCCGCATGCTGGAGGAGGCGGCCCGCCGCGACCACCGCAAGCTGGGCGCCGACCTCGACCTGTTCTCGTTCCCCGACGAGATCGGCTCCGGGCTCGCGGTGTTCCACCCCAAGGGCGGGATCATCCGGCGCGAGATGGAGAACTACTCGCGCATCAAGCACGAACAGGCCGGCTACTCGTTCGTGAACACCCCGCACATCACCAAGGCGGACCTGTTCGAGACGTCCGGCCACCTGGGCTGGTACGCCGACGGCATGTTCCCGCCCATGGAGATGGAGGGCGCGACCTACTACCTCAAGCCGATGAACTGCCCGTTCCACGACCTGATCTTCCGGTCCCGCGGGCGGTCCTACCGCGAGCTGCCGCTGCGCATGTTCGAGTTCGGCACGGTGTACCGCTACGAGAAGTCCGGCGTGGTGCACGGTCTGACCCGGGTGCGCGGGATGACGCAGGACGACGCGCACATCTTCTGCACCGAGGAACAGATGGCCGGCGAGCTCAAGTCGCTGCTGCAGTTCGTCCTCGACCTGCTGCGCGACTACGGCCTCGACGACTTCTACCTCGAGCTGAGCACCCGCAACCCGGAGAAGTCGGTGGGCACCGACGAGAACTGGGAGAAGGCGACCGAGGCGCTGCGCTCGGCGGCCGAGGAGTCCGGCCTCGAGCTGGTGCCCGACCCGGGCGGCGCCGCGTTCTACGGCCCGAAGATCAGCGTGCAGGCCAAGGACGCGATCGGGCGTACCTGGCAGATGTCCACCATCCAGGTGGACTTCAACCTGCCGGAGCGCTTCGGGCTGGAGTATTCGGCGGCCAGCGGCGGCCGCGAGCGCCCGGTGATGATCCACCGCGCGCTGTTCGGCTCGATCGAGCGGTTCTTCGGCGTGCTGACCGAGCACTACGCGGGCGCGTTCCCGGCCTGGCTGGCGCCGGTGCAGGTGGTCGGCATCCCGATCCGCGACGACCACGCCGCCTACCTTGAGTCCTTTGTGGATGCGCTGCGCCGGGAAGGCGTCCGGGCCGAGGTCGACCACTCCGACGACCGGATGCAGAAGAAGATCCGCACCGCCCAGCAGCAGAAGATCCCGTTCATGGTGATCGCCGGCGACGACGACGTGGCGGCCGGGACGGTGTCGTTCCGTTACCGCGACGGTTCACAGCGCAACGGTGTGCCCCTCGCCGACGCGGTGGCCCACGTAACCGAGGTCGTGCGCAGTCGGGTTAATTCGGGCCCCTCGGCGGCATAGGGTTCTCGCATGAGCATTGGGGAGCCGGACGGGCTGGAACGTCTCTGGACGCCGCATCGGATGTCGTACGTCACCGGTTCGGAGGCGCCCGAGGGCGGTTACGAGAAGCCGGCCGGCTGCCCGTTCTGCCTCGCGCCGCAGCAGCCCGACGAGGAGAAGCACATCGTCGCCCGCGGCGAGACGGTCTTCGCGATCCTCAACCTGTACCCCTACAACCCCGGCCACCTGCTGATCTGCCCGTACCGGCACGTCGCCGACTACACCGAGCTGACCGAGGAGGAGACGGCCGAGGTGGCCGCCTTCACCCGGCGGGCGATGCGGACGATCCGCCGGGCGAGCAGTCCGCACGGCTTCAACCTCGGCATGAACCAGGGTGCGGTGGCGGGCGCGGGCATCGCGGCCCACCTGCACCAGCACGTGGTGCCGCGGTGGGGCGGCGACGGCAACTTCATGCCGGTGATCGGCCGCACCAAGACCATGCCGATGCTGCTCGCCGACACCCGGGAGCTGCTGGCCAAGGTCTGGACCGCGTCCTAGGGTCTGTTTTGAAATTGGCCCGCGGCTGCGGCGAGGATTTCAAAACAGACCCTAGCGGTCCCGCACACCCGCCAAGGCGCGGACGCCGGCGGCGATCTGCTCGGGGGACGGGGCGGTGGACGGGTCGACGAGCCACTGGGTCAGGACGCCGGACATCAGGGCCATCTGCACCGAGCCGAGCGTGGCGACCTCGTCGGCCGGCAGCGAGTCCTCCGGCCGGCCGGTCAGCAGGGCCGTCATGCCGCTGCGGCCCTCCCTGATGCCGTGCGCGATCTGAGCGCGCAGCTCGGGGGAGCGCTCGCTCTGCACCATCGCCTCGATCGAGGCCATGAAGACCGCCCGGTGCGTCTCCATCGTGCCCAGGATGCGGCGCCACACCCGGACCAGCGGATCGTCGGCCGCGTCGGACTCGTCGCCGGCCAGCGCCGCCGCGATCGCGTCGCCCCACTCCTCGATGGCGCTGAGCATCGCCGCGTTCAGCAGCGCCTGCGTCGAGCCGTAGTGATAGCCGATCGAGCCCAGGTTCGTCCCCGACACGGCGACGATGTCGCGCGCGGTGGTGTGCGCGTAGCCCTTCTCGTACAGGCAGCGGCGCGCTCCGGCGAGCAGGTCCTCTCGGTGGCCCATGGTGGTCATCCTAGGATCTATACAAACGTATAAGACGTTTGTATAGTAGCTCGTATGACGAAGCGGAGCGTGCTGATCTCGGGGGCCGGCGTGGCGGGTCCCTTGCTGGCGTACTGGCTGGGCCGCCACGGTTTCCGGCCGACGGTGGTCGAGCGGGCGCCGGCCCTGCGCGACGGCGGATACAAGGTGGACGTGCGCGGGGCGGCGGTCGACGTGCTCAAGCGCAGCGGGGTCTACGCGGCGGCGCGCGGCCGGGACACCGGCATGCGGCAGGTCACCTATGTGAAGACCGACGGGCGGCCGATCGCCTCGCTGGACGCGAACATGCTGATGGGCCGGCGCGGCGACGACATCGAGCTGATGCGCGGCGATCTGGTCCGGATCCTGCACGACGCGGCGGCGCCGTCGACCGAGTTCGTCTACGGCGACTCGATCTCGGCGATCGAGGCGGACGGCTCGGTGCGGTTCGCGAGCGGCACGACGCGGCGGTTCGATGTGATCGTCGGCGCGGACGGGTTGCACTCGAACACCCGGCGGCTGGCCGGGCTGGACGCGCCGCTCACCCACCTCGGCGCGTACCTGTCGATCTGCAGCGTGCCCAACAATCTGCGGCTGGACCGTGAGGAGGTCTTCTGGGCCGTGCCCGGGCGGATGATCTTCCTCTACAGCACCGGGCCGGACCACCCGGCCAAGGCGGGCATGGTCTTCGCGTCACCGGAGCTGCCGCGCGCGGAGATCACCCGCGACACGGTGCTCTCGCGGTTCGCCGGCCACGGCTGGGAGGTGCCACGCCTGCTCGAGGCGATCGCCGCCGGATCGTCCGACGACTTCTATGTGGACGGACTCAGCCAGGTGGACCTGCCGCGGTGGTCGGCCGGGCGGGTCGTTCTCCTCGGGGACGCGGCGTACTGTCCCTCGCCCGCGTCCGGGATGGGCACGAGCGAGGCGCTCGTGGGCGCCTACGTGCTGGCGTCGGCGCTGGCCCGGCACCCTGGCCACGAGGCCGCCTTCGCCGAGTACGAGCGTGTGGTCCGGCCGTACGCGGAGAAGAACCTGACCTTGGGGAAGAAGCTGGCCGGGCAGATGGTGCCGGGTGGGCGGGCGAGCATCGCGATGCGCAACTATGCGATGCGGACGTTGCGCTTCAACCCCTGGCACCGGCAGATCATCGAGTCGGTCACCAAGCCGATCCACGAGGCGGCCGCGGCGGTCCAGCTGCCGGCCGACGCGAGCCCGACGCTGGTCTGAGGCGGCGGGGGGGGGGGGGCGGGGGGGTGGGGGGGGGGCGGGGCGGGGGCGGGGGGGGGGGGCCGGAGCCCCGGGCCGGCGGGCGGCGGGGGCACGGCCCCCGCGGGGGCGG
>NZ_JBFAZH010000560.1:0-5071 GCF_040681735.1 Actinoplanes sp. NPDC051633
GAGTTGACCGCGCTGAGCACCGCCTCGCCGAGCAGCGCCGGGATGACCACCGGGCAGTTCAGGTGGGCCAGGCAGCGCGGGTGGTGGAAGTAGACCGCGTCGCGCAGATAGACCTTCTCCAGCTCGTCCAGCACGGCGCCCGCCGTACCCAGCGGTTCGTCGAGGTCGACGCCCTGCACCTCGAGCGCAAGGGCCTCGGGGGCGATGCCGGTGAAGGGCTTGTCGACCTGGCCGATGCGGGAGGCCACCCGGTCGAGACCTTGCATCACCATCCGTTTGAGGGCGTCGGTCGAACCGTTGATGAGGAGGTGATCACGGGGAGTGCCCGGAGAAGTCATGCGGATCCTCAGCAGTTGGGGGAGGGTTCTCTTCACAAGCCCCTCCTCGGACCGGCCCTCGGCTTAGGTGAGGGTAACCTAACTCGCGACCGAGGAACCCATCCCCCCTGAGGAACAAGTGACCAGCGCCATTTACCGCGATGGATGGGGTGTCCCCCACCTGCGCGCCGACACCGCCCTCGAACTGTCCTATCTTCAGGGTCGGGCCGCGGCCCGCGATCGCGCGTGGCAGATCGAGGTCGAGCGGTGGCGGTCCGAGGGCCGGCTGGCCGAGCGGATCGGCGCAGCCGAGGTGCCGTGGGACAGGTTCGCGCGCCGCGCCCGGCTCGACGACACCGCCCGGCGCAGCTACGAGCGGCTCGACGACGAGACCAGGACCTGGGTCGGCGCGTACGTGGACGGCGTCAACAGCGAGCTGCCCACCACCGACGCGCCGGAGTTCGCCGCGCTGGCCGTGCGCCCGGCGCCCTGGGAGCCGTGGACGCCGCTCGGGATCTTCCTGGTGCAGCACATCCTCTTCGGGACCTTCCCCACCAAGATGTGGCGCAGCCATGTCGAGGCGACGATCGGCACGTTCCCGCGCCGCGAGGCGTCCGACAGCGGCAGCAATTCGTGGGCCGTGGCCGGCGAGTACATCGCCGGTGACCCGCATCGGCTCCTCGAGCTGCCCGGCGTCTACCACCAGGTGCGGCTGTCCTGCCCGGAGTTCGACGTGGCCGGCTTCGCCTTCCCGGGCGTACCCGGTGTGCCGCACTTCGGGCACGCCGGGCAGGTGGCCTGGGCGATCACCAACGCGATGGCCGACTATCAGGACCTCTACATCGAGGAGCTGCGCCGGTCCGGCGACGAGGTCGAGGCCCGTGGCGGGTCCGGCTGGGAGCGCGTGTCACGGCACGTCGAGACCATCCGGGTACGCGACGCCGACGACGTCACGGTCGAGGTGATCGAGACTCCGCGCGGCCCGGTGATCGACCGGAACCTGAGCCTGCGCGTGCCGGCCCGCGTCGACCTCGAGGTGGGGTTCGGGGCGCTGCTGCCGTTGTTGCGGGCCACCACCGTCGAGGACGTCGCGGCAGCGCTGTCGTGCTGGGTCGAGCCGGTCAACTCGGTGGTCACCGCCGACTCGACGGGCGCGCTGCTCAGCTTCGCCGCCGGGCGGGTGCCGCTGCGCGACGACCGCAACCGGCAGGTGCCGGTGCCGGCCTGGGACGAGAGATACCGATGGCGGGGGTACGCGACGATGCCGCGGTCCGCGCGCGCCACCGTGGTCAACGCCAACGACCGCCGGCCGGGAGACACCGAGGATCTCGGGTACGACTTCGCGCCGCCGACCCGCGCCCGGCGCATCGCCGCCCTGCTTAGCCGGGGGACACCGCCGGAGCGCGTACACGTGGACGTGGTTGTGGGTCTCGGCATCCTCGAACGGCTCACACCCGGCGGGCCGGCCGCGCGCGAACTCCACGAGCGGCTGCTGGCCTGGGATCGGCGGATGGACGCGGACAGCCACGAGGCGGCGCTGTTCGCGGCGTGGCGGCACGCGGCCGTGCGGCGGCTCACCCCGACGCTGGCGCCGCTGCTCACCGACACCGGGTTCGACCCGCTCTTCGCGCCGTGGCTGAACCCGGTGCAGCGGATCGGGCAGGCGCTGGACCAGCTGATCACCGAGGAGATCGCGGAGGCGGCGCTGGCCGACGTGGCGGCCGATCCGCCGCCCGGGCCGTGGGGCGCCACGCACGTGTTGACGCCGCTGAACCTGGTGCCCGCCACGGCGCTCGGCGAGACCGTGCCGCTCTCCGGCGACAGCGACTGTGTGCGGGCGACGAGAAGCCTGCCCGGCGTGACGGACGACTGCTGGTTCGGGTCGGTCGCACGCTATGTGTGGGACGTCGCGGTGCCGGACCGCAGCCGGTGGATCGTGCCCTTCGGCGCCTCCGGCCGGCCGGACTCCCCGCACTTCAAAGACCAGTTGCCCAGGTGGCGCGACGGCGACCTGGTCCCGGTGATCCGCGACTGGTCCGCCCTGCGGCTGGAGCAGAAGTGGTAGCCCAGGAGGCTGTCCGCGGCCTCGATGGCCTCCTGGGCTACCACTTCGGTCAGGCGGCGATCTGTGCCGCCTGCCAGCTCTGCGCGAAGGCGGCCGGCGGGAGCGGCCTCGAGTAGAGGAAGCCCTGTGCACGACGGTAGCCGAGGTCGAGCAGTATGCGTGCCTGCTCCGGCGACTCCACGCCCTCGGCGACCGTGCCCAGGTTCAGCGCGCGGGCGATCTGGCTGACCGCGGTCGCCACCGCCGTCGGGCGCGAGTCCAGGCCCAGCCGGTCGACGAACGACCGGTCCAGCTTGAGCCCCGACATCGGGCAGGTGAGCAGCAGGCCCAGCGACGACGCGGCGGTGCCGAAGTCGTCCAGTGCCAGGTCGAGACCCAGCGCCCGAAGCCCGTGCAGCGCCTCCAGCACGGCCGGGTCATCCAGCACGGCGGTCTCGGTGATCTCGATGACGAGCCGGTCGGCCGGGATGCCGAACTCGGCCAGGATCCCGGCCACCTCGTCGACGAACCCGGGAACCTGCAACTGCCGGCCGGTCACGTTCACCGACATCGTGAGCCCGGCCGCCCCGGGGTGGTCCCGACGCCACCGCGCGAGCTGGCGGCACGCCTCGCGCAGGATCCACCGGCCCAGCGGCACGATCTCGCCGGTGCTCTCGGCGGTCGGGATGAAGTCGGCCGGGGACACCGGGTCGCGACCCGGCGGTTGCCAGCGGACCAGCGCCTCGGCGCCGGTGACCGCGCCGGTCTCCATCTCGACGATGGGCTGGTAGACGAGCCGGAACTGGTCGGTGCCGATCGCGTCGCGCAGCCGGTTGCCCAGCTCCACGGTCTCCAGGATGCGGGCGCCCATGCCGGCGTCGTACTGCCGCACCCCGCTCTTGCCGGCGTCCTTCGCGGCGTACATCGCGATGTCGGCGTTGCGCAGCAGGCCCTCGACGTCGTCGCCGGATTCGGCCGGCGCGACGCCGATGCTCGCCTTCACCACGAGCATGTGCCCATCCACCCGGGCCGGCTGGATCACGTCGGCGAGGATCCGGTCGGCCATCGCGGCGGCCTCGTCGGCGCCCACCCCGCGCAGCAGCACCGCGAACTCGTCGCCGCCCAGCCGGGAAACCAGGTCCTTGGCCCGGACCGCGCCCCGCAGCCGTTCGGCGACGGTGATCAGCAGGCCGTCGCCGACGCCGTGCCCGAGAGTGTCGTTCACCGCCTTGAAGTCGTCCAGGTCGATCAGCAGCACCGCGAGGCCGTGCGCGGCGGACCGCCGGTCGGTCAGGTCGGCGGCCACCGCCTCGCTGAACGCGGTGCGGTTCACCAGCTTGGTGAGGCCGTCCTGGGTGGCCTGCTCGTGCAGCATCGTCTGGTGCCCGCGCAGCTCGAGCAGGGTGACGTCGAGCCGGTTGATCAGCTCGAAGTTGTCCAGGAAGGCGAGCAGTTGCCGCACCACGACCACCGCCGTGATGGTGACCACGCCGATCACGCCGCCCCACGCCTGCGCGCCCATGATGTCGGTCGGCATCATCACCAGGAAGACGCCGAACGTCACGACCACCGCCGCGTACGGCAACACGTGATAGGGCCGGCGGGGCCGCTCGCGGTGCCAGCGCGGGCGTACCCGGGTCTGCCGCTCCTGGATCCGCGGGCCGATGGCGATCAGCGCCGGGGCCAGGGTGCGCAGCACCAGCAGAACCGGGTTCAGCTCTCCGTCGACCATCGGCGAGAGGAACATGCTCAAGCCGAGGCAGGCGGCCGCGGCGACCATCGGGATCGCGGCGCTCACGGTCACCGGCGCGGTGCCGCTGAGCAACAGCTTCACGGCCGCGAAGGCGGCGACCAGCATGATGCTGAGCGCGATCACCGTGCTGACCGCCGCGGCCGGGCCACCCTTCGCCGGGTCGATGCTGAAGCACCAGGCCAGCACGCCGCCGCAGACCAGCACCGCGAGCGCGTCGAGGTGGAAACGCAGCCGCTCGCCACGGGTGCCGCCGGGTGTCGGATGGGTGAGCATCCGCACGATGAGCAGGCCGCAGCCGGCGAGGTAGAAGACGGTCTGCTCGGTGCCGCCGTTGAGCTCCGACACCGCCGGGTGGATCAGCGTGCGGATCGCCTGCCAGCCGTCGCCGATCAGGAACAGGACCGCGCCGACCGCGGCGGTGAGCATGTAGTTGCGGACGAGGCGTTCCACGCCGGGGACCCGGGACGCCCGCCAGGCGAACCAGGCGAACAGAACGTCGAACGGCACCTGCACGAACCACACGAAGCGGAGCTGGAAGGAGTTGTCACCGACGCCGAAAACGGGCACCAGGCAGCAGAGCAGGGCAAGCAGGAGCGCACCGCCGATGCCGGGATCGCGCAACAGCGCCCCGGCGCCGCGCCACCGTCCCTCGTTCGCCCGCACGTCGCAAGAATCGGCACCCGGAGGGCCGAGTCAACCAAATCCGGCGGCGGGACGCCGTGCTGGTCCACCGGAGGACCAGCACGGTGCGCCAGATCACTTCTTCGGTGGGACGTTCGGGTTCACGTGCAGGGCGTTCGTCGGGTCGTAGGTGTCCTTGACCTGGGTCAGCCGGTCGTAGTTGCCCTGGTAGGTGGCCCGCACCCGCTCGTTGCCCTCATCCATCATGAAGTTCACGTAGGCGCCGCCGGCCGAATACGGATGGATGGCTTCCCAGTAGTCCACGGTCCAGCGGGT
>NZ_JBFAZH010000561.1:0-5071 GCF_040681735.1 Actinoplanes sp. NPDC051633
CGAGATCACCGCGCGCCACCAGCAGCGGCGGGTGGATCGGCCACGGCAGCGCCGTCAGCTCGTCGAGCACCGGGCCCACCACGTCCGCGTACGGCGTGGGCACGATGCCGAGACGCAGGCCGGCGCCGGGCACGCCCACCGTGATGCGGCGCGGATCCGCCAGCGACAGCGTCGACTCCCAGGCGCCCTCGCCCCGGGACGCCCACCAGATGCGGTCCTGCGCCGGCACCGCCGCCACGCCGGCCACGATCTCCCCGTCCGACTCGAGGGCCACCAGCACCAGCCACCGGTCATCCCCGGTCACGAACAACGCGGTGCCGTCGATCGGGTCGATGATCCAGCGCCGGTCCGCGGAGCCGGTCTGGCCGCCCTCCTCGCCGAGCACGGCGTCACCGGGGCGGTCGGCGGTGAGCACGCCGCGGACCGCGTGCTCCACCGCCCGGTCCGCAGCGGTGACCACCGTGCCGTCAGCCTTCTGCTCGCGCCGCAGCCTCGGAAGGTCCGCGAACCAGCGCATCCCCTCCGCCGCCCCGGCCAGCGTCGCCCGCAGCGCCACCTGAAGATCGTCCCCCATGGACCTCATCAGACCATGCTCGCCGCCGCCACAGCACCGTGACCAGAAACACCGCGGCGAGCACGAACACAACGTGGCTCACCGGGGTGATCACCGGTCCGTCGCCCTGCAGCGGCGTCAGGAAGAAGCTGTGCCAGGCGTAGGTCAGCACGCCACCGGCGGCCGCCGCCAGCACGTGCGCCGGCGTCCGAGCCCAGGCGATCAGGCCGGTCAGCACCGCGGCGAAGGAGACGAGGATCGCGATCACCGCCGGCACGGTGTCCAGGCGCATCCCACCCATGAAGAGCGCGCCGCCGGCGACCGTCAGAAGCAGCAGCGCCCACGGCGGCGCGGTGGGCGTGCGCTTCGGCACGGGCGGCACGAGGAACGCGGCGACCACCAGCACGGCGGCGATCACGACCACGGTGACCAGCTGCGGCCACGATGCCCAGAAATGACCGGACGACCAGGAGAAGACCGTGGTCAGCGCCGCCCCGACGAGGAAGAGCACGACGGTGACGATCAGGCCAGGGGTACGCAGCCAGGGCGTCGTGCGGCGGCGGGTGCCCGACTCGGCCAGCGCGATCGGCACGCTGATGCTCCACACGGTGTGCAGGGCGAGCACGTAGAGCGTCCACGGCACCGCGATCCCCAGCGCCGGCACGAAGCCGCGGGAGAGCAGGTGGTGGCCCGCGTAGTCCGGGTTGAACAGCGACTGCGTGAAGATGCCCTCCTCGAGGACGCCGTAGGCGAGGGCCAGCAGCGCCATCGCCGGCCAGCCCCGGCCCGTCCGCCGGGCCACCTCCCGGATCAGCAGCGCGCCGCCGCCGTAGAGCGGCGCCAGGAAGAACAGCACCGGCAGCGCAGCGAGCGTGAAGTCCCCCAGCAGGAACTCGGCCACCAGCGGAGACAGGAAGAACAGGGCGAACGCGGGTGCGGCTCGGCGCAACATGACGACTCCCTCCATCGACGATGGGGAAATCGTCGCGCCGGGTGCCCGGCGGAACCCCCGCCGTTTGTCATGGCCGCACCCTGACAGATGTACCTCGTGGACAGCGAACCGCCCCGCGATGCGGGGCGGTTCGGAACCCGGCCGGAGGGGTGGCAGGGTGTCAGGTCGCAGGTGTCAGGCGCTGATCCACTCGGTGGCGACCCGCCGGCCGTCCACGGTGCACTCGATGCGGACGGGGCCGGTGCGGACTGCCGGGAACGAGAAACATCCCACCTCGTCCGCCGCGGTCTCGGCGACCGGGCCCGAGGCGTCCAGCAGCCGCACCCGCCCCGGCTCGGGCGGGATGAGCTGCCCCTCGATCCCGCTGTCGCTCACCTCGATCTCCACCCGGACGTCGCCGAGGGCGAACACCAGGTTGCGCGGCGCCCCGGAGAGCGGCCCGCGGACGGCCGCGTGATCGTCGAGGCGGGAGTCGTAGAGCAGGGCGGCGAGCTCCTTGTCCAGGTCGGTGACGTGAAACGGGAACACCGCCCGCCCCGCGGCGATCACGTCCTGCTCGCGGGGCTCACGGCGGATCGCGTCCGCGATGTCCCGCAGCAGCTCCTCGTCATCGCTCCAGTCGCGCCACGGCATCACGGACACCTTCCCATCTGTGTGTTCCGGCCCGCACCGAGATATGCCCGCACCGCGTCGGTCTCACGCAGTTTGCCGAGCACCCGACTGCGGGTCGGTCCGATGCTGCCGATCGGGATGCCGAGGAGCCGGCTGATCTCCGCGTAGGCGTACGGCGGGTCCGCCGACAGCATGAGCAGCAGCTCGCGCTGCTGGGGCTGCAACTGTGCGAGCCCGTCGAGCAGCACCTGGCGGCGTTCGGTGGCCAGCAGCATCTCGTCGATCTCGGGCGCGGCGGAGGAGTCCTGGCGCATCAGACTCGGGTCCACGGCCACACTCCGTCCGTTGACCCGCAGGTGCCGCTCGCACTCGTGCCGCGTCGTGGTGGCCAGCCAGCCCGCCAGCGCGGCGGGCTCGCGGATCTGCCCCAGATGCTCGACCAGGCGAAGCCAGACCAGCTGGCTGACGTCCTGCGTGTCGGCCGCGGACAGCCGATAGTGCCGGATGACGAACGCGACCAGCCCGGCGAACCGGCGCACCAGTTCGTTCCAGGCCTCGTCGTCACGGTCGATGCTCGCCTTGACCAGCGCCGGTAGGTCCCAGTCGGCCATCTCTGCCATGTCGCCCCCGCGTGGGTGTGTCGCGCCCGGTCCGGAGCCTCGCACGGGATCAACCCAGCCCCTGGAGGATCCGCATGGCCTTGCCATAGCCCGGGATCGGCTTGCCGAACTCGTCCAGCCTGTCCACGGCGGCTCGGGGCTCGATGCGCTCCTCGTCGCAGATCCGCGCGATCGCGCCGGCGATCTGGGGCGCGGCGAACGAGGTGCCGCTCCAGAGCGCCCACGCGTCCTCGCCGAAGGTGTCGGGAGAAGGGTCGAAGACCGGCGACTCCGTCCCGCTGACGAAGGTCGATCGGATGCCCTCGGCCACCGTGGAGAACCGGACCTTGTCACCATAGGACGACCAGCGTGACGGTGTCAGGTACGGAGTGAGCCCGGCCACCGCCTCGACCCCCTCGAGGCACGCCGGGAAGACGGCGTCGTCGTCACCGTTGTTGCCCGCGGCGGCGACCAGGACGGTCGCGCCTCGAGAGTCCTCGGCGACGTGGGTGACGGCGGCGGCGATGGCCGGCGGCGGCTGGTCGTCGACCGTCTGGATGCCGAGCGACAGGTTGATCACGTGTGCGCCGTCCGCGTACGCCTCCAGGATGGCCTCGGCGATGTCGTGGTCGGTGGCGAACCCGTCGCTGTCGGCGGCGCGGTACACCACGATGTCCGCGTGGGGCGCGACCCGCCGGACGACACCGGCCACGAAGGTGCCGTGCCCGGCCTGGTAGTCGAGCAGGTCGTCCTTGCCGGCCGGGAAGACGTCGAGTTCGTCGATGTTCTCGCGGTCGGCCCGGCGCTTGACGTCGTTGAGCACGCCGTCCGGGCGCCCGTCCTGCGGGATGCCGGTGTCGATCACGGCCACCCGGATCGTCCCGGAGCCGCCGCGCGGCCCGGCCACCAGCTCGGCCACCACCTCGGCGGGCAGCGGCGGGGCCGGCTCGGGACCGCCGACGCCCTTGCCGACCGCGGCCATCGTGGACAGGTAGTTGGGAGCGGCGGACAGCTTCTCGGCGGCGGCCCGGTCGATGACCCGGTCGATCTCACCGGCGGCGGCGCACGAGCGGCGAAGGCAGATCCTGCCGGTACGCCCCGCCCCGTGGTGCACGGGCCCGGTGTAGCCGCGGAACACCTCGCCGAGGGGCGCATCGGCCGGCACCAGCACCTCGCCGCGGGCCAGCAGGCTGAGCGAGCCGCTCCGGCGCCGCCGCCACTCGACCTGCGCGCGGGACAGGTCGCCGCTGGCCCGCCGGCCCATCAGGATGCCGAGCAGCCGGGCGTCGCCGTCGGGGTCGTTGCCGGCGAGCCCGCCGAGCTGCCGCTCCACAACCGTCCGCAGCCTGGCGACCTCATCGTCGCCGTAGGATTCCGGATAGTCCCCCTCGAACGCGTATCCCAGGTGGTCATTCTCGAACTTCATCAGCGTCGACTCCCGGAAGTAGGTTTCTTGGCCGTAGTAGAGGCGCCCGCCGACCTCCTGATACACGCACGACGTGTTTATGAGGGAGCGATCACCGACCCGCACCGATTCGAGCCGATCGCGGCGGACCTGGTCCGCCGGGCGCGCCGCTCGGGGCCGCCCGAGGCGCTCGCGGTGGCGTTGCGGGCGCTGGCCCGGGCACGGCGGGCGCAGTTCGCGGCGGCGGAGGCGAAAGGGCTGCTGGACGAGGCGGCGGCGGTGGAGCGGCGGCACGGTCTGAGCTCGGTGCTGGCCGGCGTGCTGCTGACCCGGGCGGTGGTGAACCAGGAGCTGGGCAACATGGCCGGCGCCCAGCGCGACCTCGACCGGGCCCAGCCGATCGTGGATCCGTCCGAGGTGGGCGAGCTGACCTTTCAGCGTGCCGTTCTGCACCACAATCTGGGCCGGCTCGGCCGCGCCGCGACGGCGTACCGGGATCTGCTGCACGGTCCCGAGTTCCCCGACCGGCTGCGGGTGATCGCCCTGAACAACCTGGCGATGATCGAGACGCAGCACGGCCGGCACGCCGACGCGCTCCGGTTGCTCGCCGAGGCCGGCACCCGGGCGCCCGCGGTCGGCCCGGCGCTGGTCGCGATGGTGAGCGGCACCCGGGCGTGGGCGACGGTTCACGCGGGCCGGTTGAGCGAGGGCATGCGGCTGTTCGACGACGCGGCGCGGGCACACGAGGCGGCCGGGCTGCCGCTGGGAGAGCATTTCGTCGAGTACGCGGACGCGCTCATCGACCTTCGCCTGATCCCCGAGGCGGCCGGCGCGGCGCGGTCGGCGGCGGAGGAGTTCCGGCGCAACGGGGTGCCGCTGATGGGTGCCGAGGCCGAGCTCCGGGTGGCCCAGCTCGCGCTGCTGGCCGGCGACCCCGGGCAGGCCGAGAC
>NZ_JBFAZH010000562.1:0-5070 GCF_040681735.1 Actinoplanes sp. NPDC051633
CGTCCGCCGCCACCGCCTCCAGAACGTCCGCTGGACCAGGAGGGTGAGGACCCCGGCGACCACGATCGCGGCCAGGTTGATGAGCAACTGCAAGGCCGAGCCGGCCGCTTCCCAACGGACGCCGTAAGCCAGCGCCACCGCGGCGTTCGCCGCCGCCGGCACGGTCGTCACCGAGATCAACACCCCGACCAGCGTGCCTGCCTTGGCCGAGGTGAGCGACAGGATGCCGGCGACACCGCCGAGGAATCCGATGACCCAGGACAGCGCGTCGGGACGGTAGATGAAGTCGGTCATCGGGCGCTCGTCCAGCAGCATGCCCTTGTCGACCAGGTCGGCCGCGGTCAGCAACCACACCGCCCCCACGGTGATGACCATGCCGACCGGGAAGCCGATCCCCAATGCCACCAACGAACGCCGCACCAGGTACGCCTTGCGCAGCACGATGCCCACGCACAGGGCGGCGAGCGGCCCGAACTCCGGGCCGACGACCATCGAACCGACGATGAGAATCGGCTGGTCGAGCAACACGCCGACGGCGGCGATGATCATGGCGACGGTCATGAACGCCAGGAACGACGCCGACAGCGCGGTCTCCTCCCCGGTCTGGTGTTCGATCTCGTGCCACACCACCGCATCAACGCCCAGGCCGGGCACTCGCCGTTCGGCACGGTCGGCTGAGGCAGAGAAGGTGGCGTCGACGCGTTCGACGACGATCGCGCCGTCGCGGTCCAGTCCGAGGCTGCTGAGCTGGTCCAGGACCGAGCTGGCGCCCTCCCGCACGACGTCGAACTCGATCACGTCGCCGCGCGGCGAACGGGCGGCGCCGGGCAGCACGACCAGGTGCGTGACCCCGTTGTCCCCGGCCAGTGCATCCAGGGCCCGCCCGGTGACCTGCTCCGGTGCGATCACCCGTACATGCAGCATGCGCGCCCCCAGAACATCGCGCCTCGCCGCGGGCGCTACGGCCGGAAACGGTAGCCCATCCCCCGGCTCGGTGAGCAGGTGGCGGGGGTGAGTCAGGTGCCGGCACGCAGGTTGATGCTCAGCGCCCGGACGATCTGCGGTTCATCGTCGACCACGAGAATGCGGACCACCGGCCAGCTTTCAGAAGGGCTTGCGAGGCCGATTCGCAGTTATGTGCCGCCGGTGCTCGAGGCGCTCGGCCTGGCGGAGGTCGAACACGGCTCCCGCAACAATCGGATGCGCGCGATCTGAACATCGGTGAGATCGTCAAAGAGCGACGACGCCCGAGGCGACCGAGCCGTCATCTCGATGCCGCGCTGACCACCGGCGCCGGCGCGGCGGTCGCCGACTCAGTAACGCTCGCCTCCGCCTCCGCCTCCACCGGTCGCTGGTCGTCACGCCTCGGCAAGGTCAGCAGAACCACGCCGACCGCGGCGATGACGACCGTGATCATCCAGCCGGCCGCGTACACCCCGGCGGCGCGGGTCACCAGACCGAACACCAACGCGAACGGCAGGAAGGACAACCAGGTCAGCGCGCTGACACCGGAGGCGACCCCGCTCCGGACGGACGACGGCACGGCGTCGTGCAGCATGCGGGTCACATGGATCCCGAGCATGACAAGCAGCATCACGAGCACCACCATCGCGGCGGTGACCGCCGGCAGATCGCGGGAGGTGTTCACGACGATGCTCGCACCGGCGGCGACAGCCGCCACGCCGGCCAGGGTGACCGTCCGGTCGAGCGGAAGCCGTCCGGCCAGCAGACCACCAAGGCCGAAGGTCGCCATCAGCGCCGCCCAGAACGGGCCGTACAGGACCGGTGACGACTTGAGTTCAACCAGCCACAGCGGCCCGAACTCGAAGATCGTCTGGCTGGCGAGGGCGCCGAGCACCGCCAGCAGGACCACAGGCACCAGACGTCCACGCATCGTCGGGCCGAGCACCGCGCGGTAGGTGACGGCGAGGTGGGCTCGCAGCGAGACCCGCTCGGCGGCACGGTGCAGCCGCGGCTCACGGAACCGCGTCAGGGCCACGGCGGACGCCAGGACGAACGGCAGGGTCAGGAAGTATGTCGCGCGGGTGCCGACCAGTTCCGCGAGTACGCCCCCGGCGAGCGCACTGCCGACCAGAGCGACGCTCTCGACCAGCCGCGCCCGCCCGAGCAGCTGCTCGAACGCGGCACTGTCGCCGGTCTCCTCGAGCACTGTGTCGTAGATGATGGCGTCCATCGTGCCCGTGTACATCGCGAAGTAGACGCCGAGCAGGAGGGCACCGCCAATGTAGGTCAGCGGGTTGGTGCTCAGGCCGCCGACGAGCTCACTCGCGGCGAGCGCGAGAACAGCAATCATCAGTACGCCACGACGGCTCCACCGGTCGGCCAGGATCCCGGAGGGCACCTCGGCGATCGGGACCAGGGCTGCGTACGCCGCTGCCATGACGCCGATGCCGGCCGCATCGAACCCGATCTCGGTCATGAAGAGCTTTTCGATCGGCGTCCACAGGAAGACGCCCTGCAGAGCGGCCGCCGTGTACAGCGGGAGCAGCCGGCGCGAGAGCCGTGCGCGGTGCGAGTCTTGAACGATCATGTCCGTTCAGTGTCGGCGACACCCCCGGACGTTACGCGGTTACCGCGAACTTTCCCGGAAAGCGGCCAGTAGCGCGTCGCGGGTCTCCGGACGGAGCGCGGGCGGCTCGGCGGGCGGCGGATCCCCGAGCGCTTCGACGGCGCGCCGGACCTGTTCCACGTACGCCTGACAGCCGTCGCACAACGACAGGTGCGCGACCACCCGGTGCTCGGTCTCGGCGTCCAGCGCGCCCTCGACCAGCTCGGTGACGAGTTCGACCACTTCGTCGCACCGCATGTCGTGGGGGTCGTTCACGTCATCACCTCTGCTTCCGCCCCGGCGAAGTAGCGCTCCAGCTCCGCGCGGACGGCAGCCCGCGCCCGATGCAGCAGCACCCGCTGATTGGCCGGCGAGATCTCGAGTACCACGCACACCTGGTCGGAGCTGTAGCCCTCGACGTCGCGCAACGTGATCACCACACGATGCCTCTCCGGCAGGCCGGCCAGTGCGGTGGCAGCCTGCTCCCGGATCTCGCGGTCGAGCGCCGCCTGGTCTGGCCGCGGCCAGGCCGCCGGGAACTCCCGCCAGGGCCCGGCCCACTCGTGGCCCGCCTCGAGGAAACGGCTGGGATCAACGGTCGGCCCGGCGTCATCGCCCGCCGGCAGCCCGCTCCAGGGCACCGTCCGGCTTTCCTGCGCGCCACGGCGCTTCGCGGTGTTCACCAGGATTCGGAACACCCAGGTCTTGAGAGACGACCGGCCAGCGAAACCGTCGAGCCCCTGGATGACCGCCAGCCACGTCTCCTGCACGACCTCCTCGGCGGAGGCGGCGGTGGAGACGAAACCACGCGCCACCCGGAGCATGCCGGTCGACCAGGCGTCCAGAACCGCGGCGAAGGCGGCATCGTCGCGCCGACGCAGCCGCTCGACCAGATCAGGGTCGGGCGGCAGGCTCGGCGCGGACTCCGGCTCCACACCGATCACCGTACGCCGCCGATTACCGGCCAAGGCCGGCGGTCATGCGGCTTGGACAATGCTCGGCCCGTTGAACCTAGTGAGCAGATGTGTGGTCACGCCGGTCCGGATCGGCCAGTCCGCACTCGTATCCCAGGATCACCGCCTGCACCCGGTCACGCAGGTCGAGTTTGGCGAGGATCCGGCTGATGTGCGTCTTGACCGTGCTCTCGGAGAGCACCAGGGCCGCCGCGATCTCGGGGTTGGAAAGGCCCCGGGTGACCAGAGTCAGCACCTCACGCTCCCGCCCGGTCAGCGTGGTGAGCCGCTCGCTGGTGGCCGACCGGGCCGGGGCGCTACCCAGGTAATGCGCGATCAGGCGGCGGGTCACGCTGGGCGCCGCCACCGATTCACCGGCGGCGACGACCCGCACCGCCGATATCAGGTCGGCGGCGAGCGCGTCCTTGAGCAGAAAGCCGCTCGCCCCGGCACGCAGACCGGCGAGCACGTATTCGTCCAGGTCGAAGGTGGTCAGGATGATCACCTTCGCGGGGTGCGTGCCGGAGCGGATACGACGGGTGGCCTCGACCCCGTCCACGCCGGGCATCCGCACATCCATCAGCACCACGTCGGGGCGGGCTCGCGTCACCACGTCCATCGCCTGCACCCCGTCGGCGGCCTCCCCCACCACCTCGATGTCACCGGTCTCGTCGAGCACCAGCCGGAACCCGGTCCGCACCAGTGCCTGATCGTCGACCAGGACCACCCGAATGCTCATCGGTGCACCACGGCCGTGCTGGGAAACGTCAGCGGCAGAGTCGCGCAGAGCCGGAAGCCGGCGCTGCCCCGTCCGCCGATGTCCAGGGTGCCGCCGAGCATGGCTACCCGTTCCGCGATGCCGCGCAGCCCGTTCCCCCGCCCGTCCGCGCCCTCGGCCAACCCGGTGCCGTCGTCGGCCACCTCCACCCGTAGGCAGTCCGGATCGAATTCCAGCAGCACGTGTGCGGCGGCGCCGGGGCCCGCGTGTTTGAGGGTGTTGGTCAAGGCTTCCTGCACGATCCGGTATCCGGACAGGTCAACCGCCGCCGGCATCACCTCGGGGACCCCCTCGATGTGCAGGTTGATCGGCATCCCTGCCGCCCGCAACTGGTCCACCAGCGCGGGCACCGCGCTGATCCCCGGCAGCGGGGTGAGCTGCGCGTCGCCGGCCACGTCGGTGCGGCCGGCGTTGAGCAGCCGGCGCATCTCGGCCAATGACGAGCGTCCGGTCTCGATGACGTGTTGCAAGGCGGTGGCGGTGCGGTCGGGATGCCGTTCGAGGGCGGCGGCGGCCCCCTGCGCCTGCACCACGATCACCGACATCCCGTGGGCCACCACGTCGTGCAACTCCCGGGTGATCCGGGCCCGTTCGGCGGCGACCGCGAGCGCTGCCCGCTGCCGCTCCTCCCGGGCCAGGTCGGCGGTGCGCTGCTCGACGGCTGCCAGGTGTGCGCGGCGGC
Source organism: Actinoplanes sp. NPDC051633 (assembly GCF_040681735.1). Lineage (NCBI taxonomy): Bacteria > Bacillati > Actinomycetota > Actinomycetes > Micromonosporales > Micromonosporaceae > Actinoplanes > Actinoplanes sp. NPDC051633. Next base: position 4,983 of record NZ_JBFAZH010000562.1, read on the forward strand.
TGCGTATCCCGTCGCCGACCGCGTAGGCCGCGAACAGCAGCAGCCACAACTCCAGGGCCGACTGGCCCGTGTTGACCAGATTCTCGAC
>NZ_JBFAZH010000563.1:0-5052 GCF_040681735.1 Actinoplanes sp. NPDC051633
GGCCGATCTCGCGGGCCGCCGACCGCAGCTCGGGGCCGCCGGCGATGCGGTACGGGGCGGGCAGCATCGCGAGCTGTTCCGCGTACCAGACGGGATTGCTCGTGGTGCCGCTCAGCCGGCACCCGCCCGCGGCCTCGTCCCGCAGCTCGCCGAGCGCGCGCGGCAGGCACCGCCGGACGCGCTCGGCGGGCGCGTCGATGATCACCTCGGTCTCGAAGTCCCAGCCCACCGCCAGGTGCTCCTCGAGCATCGCGACCGGGTCCAGCTCGGCCGGCGGCTCGAAGGGCTCGTCGCACTGATCGACGCCGCGGATCCGGTCGATCCGGTACGCGCGCCGGGCCTGCACGGCGTGCGACCAGCAGAGCAGATACCACCGCCCGTGCCGGACCACGACCGCCCACGGGTCGATCTCGGCCGTCCACTCCGACCCGGAGTCGGACCGGTAGGCGACCCGGACCCGGCGGCGCGCCGAGCAGGCCGTGACCAGGTCGGTGGTGATCGTCGTGTCGGGACGGGCGGCGGAGCGGTCCGGGGCGGGCGCGGCGGTGCGGCGTACCGCGTCGGCCTGGGCCGCGACCGGGCCGGGCAGCGCTCGCATGATCTTGCCGATCGCCCCGCCCACCGGATCGGTGGGGTCGTTCGGATCGTGGTGACCGTCGAGCACGGCCATCACCAGCCCGAGCGCCTCGGTGGCGGTGAACATCAGCGGAGGCAACCGCAGGCCGCGTCCGAGCCGATAGCCGCCGTACGGGCCGCGGGCGGACTCGATCGGGATGCCGGCCTCACGGAGGATCTCGACATAGCGGCGGGCGGCGCGGTCCGAGACGCCGAGCTTGCCGGCCAGCCGGTCGGCGGTGATGCCGGGATTGCCCTGGAGAAGCTCGAGCGTCAACAGGGCCCGGGCGGTCGGGCTCGGCTCGTTGTCCACGGCGTCTCGCATTCCGGCAGTTGATCGTCCGGAACTCAACCTAGTCGAGCAGTTCGCCGCACGTCACGTTCGAGATCACGCCGGTCATCGCGGAGGCGCGGTCCGAAGCCAGGAACGTCGCCACCTGTGCCACCTCGGCCAGCCGGGGCAGGCGGCCGAGGAGCGTACCCCGCGCCTTGGTGGTGTCGAACGCATCGCGGGTTAGGCCGGCGTTGGCGGCGTGCATCGCGAACACCTCGTCGACCCCGGCCGCATCGGGCGAACCGGCCGACCGCACGCACGCCACCCGGACGCCGCGCGGGCTCAGCTCGACGGCGAGCGCACGGGCGAACGACTCCAGCGCCGCGCACTGCACGCCGAAGCTGCCGGCCATCGGGATCGACGTGCGGTCGGGGGCGGCGGTGAGCATCAGGATGACGCCGGACCCGCGCCGGACCATGTGCCGGGCGGCCGCCGTGGCGGTAACGAAGTGCGTGTGCAGCCGCGCCTCGATCCCTCGCGTGAAGTCCGCCGGCGACATGTCGATCAGCGGCACCCCCTGCACGTGGTCGACGGAGATGAGATTGATCGAGATATCGATGCGGCCGTGCTCGCCGGCCACCGCCCGCAGATCCGCCTCGACGGCGTCCGGGTCGAGCGCGTCCACCTCCCGGCCCGGCGCGTGGACGATCGCCCCCTCGTCCGCGAAGGCCCGCGCCACCGCCCGGCCGGCCGCACCACTCCCGCCGTAGACCACGGCCACCCTGTTCTCCAGCATCATGCCGTCATAGTTGCAGAAGAGAACCGTCTAGTACAGAGTTAGGACCATGGCCGATCGGACCTACGGCGACGGATGCGGCGTGGCGCACGCGCTCGACCTCATCGGCGAACGCTGGGCGCTGCTGGTGGTCCGGGAGCTGACCCTCGGGCCGCAGCGCTTCAGCGACCTGCGGGCCGGGCTGCCCGCGGCGAGCCCCAACGTGCTGTCCCAGCGTCTGCGCGACCTGGAGGCGGCCGGGGTGGTGCGGCGCCGCAAGCTGCCACCGCCGGCCGCGTCGCAGGTGTACGAGCTGACCGAGCACGGCGCCGAGCTGCGCCCGATCCTGACCGCCCTGGGCACGTGGGCGCTGCGCGCGGAACGCCCGCCGGCCGGCCCGGTCAGCGCCGTCTCGGCGATGCTCACCCTGCAGACGTACTTCTCTTCCCCCGCGACCGGCCTCGTCCGGGTCCTGCTGGGCGAACGCGCCTACCTGGCACGGCTGGCCGGCGGCCGCGCCGAGGTCGCCCCCGACGACACGTCCGCGCGCGCCGACGCCACCGTCGAGGCCGGCCCCGACACGTTCGTCGAGGTGCTGACCGCCCGGCGACCGATAACCGCGATGACCCTGACCGGCGATCTCGCTACGGTGGAGCGCATGATCGCCGGCATCCGGATGCCGGGCCGCTGATGCCCGAGCTGCGGCCGGCCGCCGACTTCCTCGACGACGCCCACGCCATCCTCCGGCGCGAGCGGGCCCGGCTGGACGAGCTGCTCGCTCAGCCGCACGAGTTGCTGCTCGTCGGCGGCAGCTCCGTGCCCGGCGCGCTGACCAAAGGCGACGTCGACCTGCACCTGCGCGTCGCGGCGCCCGACTTCCGGCCGGTCGTGGCCGCCCTGACCGACGTCTACGAGGTCGTGTTGCCCGAGATCTGGCAGGACACCCTCGCCACCTTCGCGGTCGAGGCGCCGCTGCCCACCGGCGTCGCGGTCACCCCCGCCGGGTCCGAGCACGACCTGCGCTTCACCCGCACCTGGGAGCGGCTCGCCGCGGATCCGGCGCTGGTCGAGGCGTACAACGACATCAAGCTCCGCCATCGCGACGACCCCGGCGAGTACGAGCGGCACAAGTCGGCGTTCTTCGACTCGCTGCTGTGAGCCGCTGCTGTGAGTCTCAGGGCAGCAGCGGGCGCATGAACGAGCGGTCGTAGCGCAGCACGCAGCCACTCTCGTCGCGGATGCGGTCGGCCTCCACGAACTCCGGATCCGTGCCGAAGAGCGTGCGGTACTGCTCGTAGGCGGCCAGGCTCGGGAAGCTGAACAGGGCCAGCGCCCGGTCGCTGGCACCCTCCGCCGGCAGGAAGTAGCCGTGGTGGGTCCCGCCGTTGCGGTTGACGAGATCCATCCAGCGCCGGGCGAAGCGCTCGAAGGCTTCGATCTCCCCCGGATCGATCACGTAGTCGACCACGCAGGTGATCATCGCAACGCCCCCAGCGCCGCCAGAAGGCGGTCGATCTCCGCCTCGGTGTTGTAGTGGTAGATGCTCGCCCGGACCGCGCCGCCGCTGTCCCGCAGGCCGGCCGCGATGAAGTACTCCGCCGCGTAGTAGTCGCCGTTCGACACGCAGATGCCCTGGTCGCCGAGCAGCCGGGCGGTTTCCGCCGGGGCCTGGCCGTCGAGCCGGAAGGAGACCGTCGGGCAGCGGTCGGCGGGCGCGGGGCAGAGCGTCACGCGGTCGTTCGCCGCGAGTCCGGCCAGGAGCCGGTCCAGCAGCCGGTTCTCGTACGCGACAACCTCAGCCATGCTCGCCGCCAGCCGTGACCTGCGGTCGCCCGGGGACGGGGCGAGCCCGGCCAGGTGATCGACCGCCGCCGTCACCCCGGCGAGCAGCTCGAAGCTGAGCGTGCCGAACTCGAACTGGTCCGGCACGTGATCGGGCGAGGGCAGCAGCTTGGCCGGCGACAGCGTCTCCCACAGCGCCGGGTCGGCGACCACCGTCGCGTAGTGCGGGCCGGACCACTTGTACGCGCTGGTCACGTAGAAGTCCGCGCCCATCGCCGCGACGTCGATCGGGCGGTGCGCGGTGGCGTGCACACCGTCCACGTACACCAGGGCACCCGCCGCGTGCGCGATCCGCGCGATCGACGCCACCGCCGGAACCGTCCCGATCGCGTTGCTCGCCGCGGTGACCGCCACCACCCTCGTGCGCGGCCCGACCAGGTCGGCGTACTGATCCACCGGAAGCTCGCCGGTCTTCACGTCGACGTCGGCCCAGCGGACGGTGGCGCCGGTCTGCCCCCACGGCCGGACGTTCGCGTCGTGGTCGAGGCGCGAGACCACCACCTCGTCGCCCTGCCCCAGCGCCATGGTCCGCGCCACCAGATAGGTCAGCGCCGTGGCGCTGGGCCCGAACACCACCCCGGCCGGATCCGCACCGAGCAGGTCGGCCACCGCCGAGCGGGCCGCCGCCACGATCTCACCGGACCGGCGCGCGGGCTCGAAGTTGGTTCCTCGGTTCGACACCGCGGTGCGCATGGCATCGGCGATCGCCGCCACCACCGACTCGGCCGGCTGGGTGCCGCCGGCGCCGTCGAAGTGGGCGAAGCCCTCGGCCAGGGCGGGGTGCATGGCGCGGATCCGCGGGACGTCGATCATCCACCGACCCTATGACGGCACGGGCCCTTGTCAGAACCGGACGATCGCCGGCAGCGGATTCTCGATCGCGTCGGCCACCTCGCGCATGAACGCGGCCGCCTCCCCGCCGTCGCACACGCGATGGTCGAAGACGAACGACATCTGGGTGATCCGCCGGACGGTGATCTCGCCGCCGACCACCCACGGGCGCTCCAGAATGCGGCCGAAGCCGAGGATGGCGACCTGCGGATGGTTGATGATCGCCGCGCTGCCGTCGACGTTGAAGCCGCCGTAGTTGTTCAGCGTGAACGTGCCGTTGCCCCGGCCTTCTCCCTCGCGGGTGACCCGGCGGATCTCGCCGTCCAGCGCGGCCAGGCTCAGGGCCTGCGCCCGGCTCACCGACGGCACGACCAGGCCCCGCGGGGTGTTCGTGGCGATGCCCAGGTTGATGTCGTCGTACTCGACGATGTCGTCGCCGTCGATGCGGCTGTTGAAGACCGGGTGGCGGCGCAACGCCGACACCGTGAACTTCGCCAGGTAGGCGAGGATGCCGGGGCCGGGGTCGTCCGGGGTACGGGTGTTCTCGCGCAGCCGCCACAGCTCGGTGGCGTCGACGTCGACCCAGACCGTCGCCTCGGGGATCTCCGAGCGGCTGCGGGTGAGCGCCGCGGAGACGGCCTTGCGCAGCGGGGTGAGCGGGATGCGGCGCTGTCCGGCCGGGCTCGCCGCGGCCTTTTCCAGGGCTCGCACCACC
>NZ_JBFAZH010000564.1:0-5046 GCF_040681735.1 Actinoplanes sp. NPDC051633
TGGTAGCCCAGCGGTGCATCCGGGACGTGGATGCCCCTCTGGGCTACCACTTCGGCTCGGTCAGAAGGCGCCGGTGGAGAGGGCCGCCAGGGCGGCGTGCACCATGACGCGTACGCCGTAGCCGATGCAGCGCTCGTCCACGTCGAAGTTGCCCTGGTGCAGGTCGTACTTGACGTCGCTGCCGGGCGTACCCGTGCCCAGCCGGATCATCGCGCCCGGCACCTGCTCCAGGTAGAACGCGAAGTCCTCGCCGCCCATGCTGATCTCGGCCTCGACCACGCGGTCGGCGCCCAGCGCCGCGCCCGCCGCCCCGGCGATCACGGCCGAGGCCATCCGGTCGTTGATCACCGGCGGGACGCCACGGGTGTATTTGACGTCCACCTCGGCGCCGGTGGCCGCGACCACGTCCCGGATCAGCCGGGTGATCAGCTCCGGCGCGTCGCGCCAGGCCTCCCGGCCGAGGATCCGCACGGTCCCGCGCAGCACGCCCGCGCCGGGGATCGCGTTGAACGCCTCGCCGGCGTGCACCGCGCCCCACACCATCGAGACGCCGGCCCGGGGGTCGGTGCGCCGGTCCAGCAGCGCCGGCACGTCCACGATCACCCGGCCGATCGCGTGCACCAGGTCGGCGGTGAGATGCGGGCGGGCAGTGTGCCCGCCGGGACCGCGCAGCGAGACCTCGACGGTGTCGGCGGCCGCCGTGAACGGGCCCGAGCGCACGCCGACCAGGCCGGCCGGTAGCTGCGGGTAGCAGTGCAGCGCGTAGATGGCGGCAACGTCGCGGAGCACGCCTGCGGCGATCACCCCAGGGGCGCCGGACGGCACGTACTCCTCGCCCGGCTGGAAGATCAGTCGCACCCGGCCGGGCAGCTCGCCCTGCTCCTCCAGCTGGGCCAGGGCCAGGCCCAGGCCGAGCAGCACGGTGGTGTGCACGTCGTGCCCGCAGGCGTGCGCGACGCCGTCCACCGTGGAGCGGTACGGCACGTCCTTGAGGTCGGGCAGCGGCAGCGCGTCGAGGTCGGCGCGGAAGGCCACCACCCGATCACCCTGGCCGATGTCGCAGGACAGGCCGTTGCCGTCGGGCAGCATCTCGGGCTTGAGGCCCGCGGCCGTGAGCTCCTTGAACATCAGCGCCGCGGTCTCGAACTCCTGGAACGACGGCTCCGGGTGCGCGTGCAGGTGGCGGCGGACCGCGACCAGCTCGGCGCCGCGCGCGGCGAGCCAGCGGTCGAGCTGCCCGGGCAGCGGGTCCGCACCGGGCGGCGGGCCGGGGAAGGTTGCCACGTCGATGCCCTCCGGCACCTTGAGCGCACTAGTCACGTCGGATTCACTGTCACTTTCAAGAGTCACTGGTTGTCACGACAGACGCGACAGCCTAGCCCCTCAACGCTATAGAGATCGTGCAGGTTACCCCTGTCAGAAACGTTCCACAGGGTGATAGACGCCCCACACTCCGCGCAGGGTGTGGCAGACCTCTCCAACGGTCGCACGCAGGCGCAACGCGTCGCGCATCGAGGGGAGCACGTTCTGTGTTCCCTGAGCCGCCTTGGCGAGGTCCGCGAGCGCGGCCTCGACGGCGGCACCGTCACGGTCCGTACGCAACTGTGCCAGACGCGCCGCCTGGGCCGCCTCGATCGCCGGGTCGACCCGCAGCGGCTCGTATTTCTCCTCGCCGTCCACGGTGAACCGGTTGAGGCCGACCACGACCCGCTCCCCCGCGTCGATCTCGTTGGCGATCCGGTACGCCGACGTCTCGATCTCCCGCTTCTGGAAGCCCTGCTCGATGGCGTCCACGGCGGACCCGTACGAGAAGACCTGCTCGATCAGCCCGGTCGCGAGCTCCTCCACCGCGTCGGTCATCGCCTCGATCGCGTACGAGCCCGCGAACGGGTCGACGGTGGCGGTCAGCCCGCTCTCGTACGCGAGCACCTGCTGTGTCCGCAGAGCGAGCCGGGCCGATTTCTCGGTGGGCAGGGCCAACGCCTCGTCGTAGGAGTTGGTGTGCAACGACTGAGTGCCGCCGGCCACCGCCCCGAGCGCCTGGATCGCCACCCGGATCAGGTTGACCTCGGGCTGCTGGGCGGTGAGCTGCACGCCCGCGGTCTGTGTGTGGAAGCGCAGCATCAACGACTTGGGGTTCTGCGCCCCGAACTCCTCGCGCATGATCCGGGCCCACATCCGCCGCGCGGCCCGGAACTTCGCGATCTCCTCGAGCAGCGTGGTGCGCGCGACGAAGAAGAACGAGAGCCGGGGCGCGAAGTCGTCCACCGCGAGGCCGGCGTCGATCGCGGCGCGCACGTACTCGATGCCGTTGGCCAGGGTGAACGCGATCTCCTGCGCGGGCGTCGCACCGGCCTCGGCCATGTGGTAGCCGGAGATCGAGATGGTGTTCCACCTCGGCACCTCGGCGCGGCAGTACGCGAAGGTGTCGGCGACCAGGCGCAGCGACGGCTTCGGCGGGAAGATGTACGTGCCGCGGGCGATGTACTCCTTCAGGATGTCGTTCTGGATCGTCCCGTTCAGCGCCGTCCCCGGCACGCCCTGCTCCTCGGCCACGAGCTGGTAGAGCAGCAGCAGGACCGAGCCCGGCGCGTTGATCGTCATGGACGTGGACACCTGGTCGAGCGGGATCCCGTCGAACAGCCGGCGCATGTCGTCGATCGAGTCGATGGCCACGCCGACCTTGCCGACCTCACCGTGCGCGATCGGGTCGTCCGAGTCGTATCCCATCTGCGTGGGCAGGTCGAACGCGACCGACAGACCGGTCGTGCCTGCGGCCAGCAGCTGGTGATAGCGGGCGTTGGACTCCGCGGCGGTGCCGAACCCGGCATATTGCCGCATCGTCCAGGGGCGTTCGGTGTACATGGTCGGATAGACGCCACGGGTGTACGGGAACTCACCGGGCACCCCCGGGCCGTACACCGGTTGGATCTCGAATCCCGACTCAGCTTTCACAGCTGAATCCTAATTCCGCACCCTCCGCGATGCTGTCGTTGCGGTCCGGAGCGTTAGCGAGACGAAGGCCGCACCGACTTTCCGAAATGGGGTCGGAACCGGCAAGATAGCGGGGTTCGGTCCCCGGCCCCTACATCCCCTCGGTGGCATTCTCAGTGACTCAGATTCCGACGTGGAGCAGTGGCAGTACGGCTCCAATCAGCGGACGCGCAGCTCCGGGCACGCTCATCGGCGGGCGTTACACCCTGCGGGCGGCGGTCGGCCACGGAGGCATGGGCACGGTCTGGCGGGCCGCCGACACCCTGCTGCGCCGCGACGTCGCGATCAAAGAGGTGATTCTCCCGCCCGGGCTGGCGCCCAGCGACCGCGATTCGATGTACGAGCGGACCATGCGCGAGGCCCGGGCCGCCGCCGCCCTGCAGCACCCCGCCGTCGTCCAGGTGTACGACGTGGTGCACGAGAACGGCCGGCCGTGGATCGTGATGGAGCTGCTGGACGCCCGCAGCCTGGCCGACATGATCATCGAGGACGGCCCGGTCGCCGGCCGGGTGGTCGCCAAGATCGGCATCGCGCTGCTCGGCGCGCTCGAGGTCGCACACGCGCACGGCGTGTTGCACCGCGACGTGAAGCCGGCGAACGTGCTGATCTGCTCCGACGGCCGCTGCGTGCTGACCGACTTCGGCGTGGCCCGCATGCCCACCGACGTGCAGCTCACCACGCCCGGCATGGTGCTCGGCTCGCCGCACTTCATCTCCCCCGAGCGGGCCATGGGCCACGACTTCGGCCCGCCCAGTGACCTCTTCTCGCTCGGCGTCTCGCTCTACACCGCCGTCGAGGGACGCCCGCCCTTCGACAAGGGCGACCCGATCGAGACCATGCACGCCGTGGTGGAGGACCCGCCGACGCCGACCCAGCGGGCCGGCTCGCTCGACCAGGTGCTGATGGGCCTGCTGGAGAAGGACCCGGCAAGGCGCTTCGACGTGCAGACCGCGCGGACCATGCTCCGGCAGCAGCTGGCCGGGCCGCTGGCCAGCAAGGCGCCGCCGCACATGATGACCGACCCGTATTCGGTCGTGCCCGCCCAGCGCCCGCCGGCCGCGCAGACCCAGCCGATCCCGCAGCCGCCGAAGCCGACCGGCCAGATCGGCGGTCGGGCCATGCTCGCGCCGGACGAGTCGCTGAGCGGACACCTCGCCAAGATCACGCAGGGTGGGCGGCGGCGCGCGCCGGAGCAGCCCGAGCCCACGCAGGTGGTGGCCGGCGGGAACACCACCGCCGTGGTGCCACCGACCTTCGGCGGCACCGTGGTGCAGAGTCCGGCCGCCAAGCGCCGTGCGATGGTGGCGAACGTCACCGGTGCGGTCCGCGACGCCTCGTCACGGGGGGTCACCACGGTGAAGGGCTGGTCGCCCAAACAGCAGCTGATCGCCGGCGGCGGCGCACAGGCCGCGGTGGTGCTGATCGTCCTGCTGATCACGATCCCGGGCGGCGGCGACAAGAAGTCCCCGCCGGCCCAGGCGGTCGGGCCGACCACCGCGCCGGCGGCCGCGCAGTTCCCGACGCAGCAGTACGACGACCGTGGCATCAGCGTGAACGTGCCGAAGGGCTGGACCCGCAAGGCGTCCGGAGTCTGGGTCGACTACGTCGATCCGGAGGACAAGCTGCGCAAGGTCCGCATCCTGGTGGAGAGCTCCAAGGCGACACCGGAGAAGTTCCTGTCCGTGGCCGAGAGCGGCCTGCAGAGCCGGTCGACCAACTGCCCCAAGCCGTACGACCGCGTCGATCTCAAGACGACGCAGATCGCCGGGCGCGACGGCGCGGTGCTGGAATACACCTGTGGCGAGGGCCCGGCCGCACGGCACGGCATGTGGGGTGCGGTGATCGAGGGTGGTAAGGCGTACTCGTTCTACCTCACCACCAAGGAGTCCCGCTTCGCCGACAGCAAGCCGATCTTCGACGAGATGGTGTCCTCCTACGCGCTGAGCTGAGGCGTGATATCCACAGGGCATGGATATTGCCGATGTGGCGAGGGCGTGGCTGGCGGATGACCCCGATCCGGCGGGGCGGGCGGAGATCCAGGCCCTGCTCGAC
>NZ_JBFAZH010000565.1:0-5043 GCF_040681735.1 Actinoplanes sp. NPDC051633
CGCGAAGATGACCCGACCGACCGCGTTCCGGGTCTCATGCACGTCACCTTCGGCGACTACCACGTCAGCGAGGTGAAGTTCGTCGCAGCGTTCGATGTGGACGCCAAGAAGGTCGGCATGGACCTCGCCGAGGCGATCGTCGCCAGCGAGAACAACACCATCACGCTGTGCGACGTGCCGCCCACCGGTGTGACCGTCCAGCGTGGACCGACGTTCGACGGTCTGGGTGAGTACTACCGGGAGATCATCGAGGAGTCGTCGGCCGAGCCGGTCGACGTGGTGCAGGCGCTGCGCGACGCGCAGGTGGACGTCGTGGTGTCGTACCTGCCGGTGGGCTCGGAGCAGGCCGACAAGTTCTACGCCCAGGCGGCGATCGACGCGGGTTGCGCGTTCGTCAACGCCCTGCCGGTGTTCATCGCGTCGGACCCGGTCTGGGCGCAGAAGTTCACCGACGCCGGGCTGCCGATCGTCGGTGACGACATCAAGAGCCAGGTCGGCGCGACGATCGTGCACCGGGCACTGGCGAAGCTCTTCGAGGACCGTGGGGTCGAGCTGCTGCGCACGTACCAGCTCAACTTCGGCGGGAACATGGACTTCATGAACATGCTGGAGCGCAAGCGCCTGGTGTCGAAGAAGATCTCCAAGACCCAGTCGGTGACCAGCCAGATTCCGCACGAGATGGTGAAGAGCGACGTGCACATCGGCCCGTCCGACCACGTGCCGTGGCTGGACGACCGCAAGTGGGCGTACATCCGGCTCGAGGGCCGCAGCTTCGGCGATACGCCGCTGAACGCCGAGCTCAAGCTCGAGGTGTGGGACTCACCGAACTCGGCCGGCGTGATCATCGACGCGGTCCGCGCCGCGAAGATCGCCAAGGACCGCGGCATCGGCGGCCCGATCCTCAGCGCCAGCTCGTACTTCATGAAGAGCCCGCCGGAGCAGTACAACGACCACGACGCGAAGGAGGCCGTGGAGGCCTTCATCCGCGGCGAGGTCGAGCGCTAGTCTCTGCGCGTGATGCACCCGAGGGGTCGGACCACTTCCGGTTCGGCCCCTCGTGCGCGTTTGCTGGCGGCGGCCTGCTGCGGACTCGCCGTCGGCGCCGCGGTGGCGGCATGTGCGGGCCAGGGCGACACCCCGTCGGGTACGCCCACAGCGGTCGTGTCCTTGCAGGCGTCGATCGCCCCGGCACCGGCGGCGCCTTTCTCGCTGGTCCCGCTCCCACCCGGCACGGCGATGCGAGGCTGCGCCGCGGCCGTGACCAGGGAGGCGCCAAGCACCATCACCCCGCAGCGCTCGCGCGGTGCCGGCCCGAACGACGCCGGCCCGCCCCGGCCGCGAAGCGCCGACCCCAACGACATCCTCGACTTTCCGACCGACCTCCCCGACGGGCCGCTTCCCCAGCCGAGCGACGACGCGGCGGAGCGACGACGCAAGGCACTGCAGCCGAGCCCGGTGCCGCGGCGCGGAGAGGTCCCGGCGGCGGCGATCCCGGCCGCGGAGGCGTGTGTGCGCCAGCTGCAGATGGAGCTGACCCTGCTGGGCGCCTCGGGAAACCTGCAGGCCGCCGCCGTCGAGGCCGCCCTGCTCAGGGCAGGCCTGCGCGACCCGGTGGTGGAGCCGGGCCCGGCCTTCGCCGCCTCGACCGGCAGCGCCTGCATCGTCGGCTCGTTCACCGGTACGGAGCCGTCGCTGGCGATCGCTCCGCTGCCCGCGGCCGGCGCCTGCAAGCCCTGAGGACGCTGTGTGGTTGGCGCAGCACGGCGCTCACGCCGGGAACCCACTGCTGTCCAGGACCATCAACGAAGCCTCCGCGCCGTAGAAGATGCCGTCGCGCTCGTGGCGGAAACCCAGCTTCTCCAGCACGTGGCGAGAGGCGGCATTCTCCGTGCGGACCGTCGCCACGATCCTCGGCAGCCTGATCGTCTCGAAGCCGTACGTCAGACAGGCCAGCGCCGCCTCCGTCGCGTATCCCTGCCCCCACGCCATCCGGCCCAGGTAGTAGGCCAGCTCGACGTCGTCGGTGCCCTCCAGACGCTGGATGCCGGCGTGCCCGATCACCTGGCCGGTCGCGGCCACCTCGACGATCCACATGCCGAAGTCGCTGCGCTCCCACTCGTCCAGCCTGTCGGCCCACCGCCGCAGGCTGTCCGCGAGCGGGATACGGACGTGCGCCCACGTCACCTCGGGATCGTCGTCGACGGCGGCCCGATGCGCCGGAAGGTCCTCCGCCCGAAACGGGCGCAACCGCAGACGCTCGGTCGTCACCTCGGGAATCAGCCCCATGACCGCTCCAGCGCCACGCGGGCCTCCAGCTCGAGCAGCCGCCGCTTGCGGTCGATCCCGCCGCCGAAGCCGACCATCTTGCCGCCGGCCCCCACCACCCGGTGACACGGCACGATCACCGGCACGGGGTTGTGGTTGCAGGCCGTCCCGACCGCTCGAGCCAGCCCCGGATCGCCCAGCGCCGTGGCGATCTCGCCGTAGGTGATCATCTCGCCGTAGGGAACCTTGGCGATCTCGGCCCACACCGACCGCTCGAAGTCGGATCCCCCGCGCATCTCCACCGGCACGGAGAAGTCGGTCAGCCGCCCGGCGAAATACTCCCGCAGCTCGTCGACCGCCGGGTGCCCGCCGGGCGAGCCCTCGCCCCGGAAGCCGAACCGCACCCCGACGACGGTCTCGCCGTCGAGCACCACCCCGAGCGGGCCGATCGGCGACTCCAGCACCATTTCCATGGGGCCAAGTCTGCCCGCGGGGTACGACAAAAACCGAGCGACGAGAGGGTCGACGACCGAAACCCGCGGCCGGAACTGTCCCGCGGGACAGCCCGGCGGCGGGGCAGGGTGGGTGACCAACCGCCTGGCCGGCGCGGCCGCCAGTCCAGCATTTCGAGCGCTCGTAACCTACAAAGATCTAAAGTCCCTGGTCCCGCGCCCACTTCATCAGCTCGGCCTCGGCCTCGTCGCGGCTGAGCGGGCCCCGCTCCAGCCGCAGCTCCTTCAGGTGCTTCCACGCCCGGCCGACCACCGGGCCCGGCGGCACGCCCAGCAACTCCATGATCGCGTTGCCGTCGAGGTCCGGCCGCACGCGGGCCAGGTCCTCCTCGGCCGCGATCCGTTCGATCCGGTCCTCCAGCGCGTCGTAGTCCGCGGCCAGCTGGGCCGCCTTGCGCCGGTTGCGGGTGGTCACGTCCGACCTGGTCAGCTTGTGCAGCCGGGAGAGCAGCGGGCCGGCGTCGGTCACGTAGCGGCGCACCGCCGAGTCGGTCCACTCGCCGCGTCCGTACCCGTAGAAGCGCAGGTGGAGGGCGACCAGCTCGACCACGTCGGAGATCGTGTCCTTGGGGTAGCGCATCGCCTTCATGCGCTGTTTGGTCATCCGTGCGCCGACCACCTCGTGGTGGTGGAAGCTGACCCGGCCGTCGCGGCCGACGTCCTTGGTGGCCGGCTTGCCGATGTCGTGCATCAGCGCGGCCATCCGCAGCGTGAAGTCGGGGCCCGCGTCGCCCTCGAGCCGGATCGCGTTCTGCACCACGATCAGCGTGTGCTCGTAGACGTCTTTGTGTTGCGCGTGCTCGTCGATCTCCAGTTTGAGGCCGCTGATCTCCGGGATGAAGCGGTCCGCCAGGCCCGTGTCGACGAGCAGGCGCAGCCCGGCGACCGGGTCGGCGCCGCAGAGCAGCTTCGTGAACTCGTCCCGCACCCGCTCGGCCGTGATTCGGTCGAGATCAGTGGCCATGTCGGTCATGGCTTCGATGACCGACTTGTCCACAGTGAACCGCAGCTTCGCCGCGAACCGCGCCGCCCGCAGCATCCGAAGTGGATCATCGGAGAAGGACAGCGACGGCGCGGCCGGCGTCTTGATCACGCCCGCCGCCAGGTCGGCCAGGCCGCCGTACGGATCGGTGAAGACATGCCCCGGCAGCGACACCGCCATCGCGTTGATCGTGAAGTCCCGCCGCTGCAGGTCCTCCATCAGCGACGTGCCGTACTGCACCGCCGGATTGCGCGTCACGCCGTCGTAGGCCTCGGCCCGGAAGGTGGTGATCTCGATGCGGAGACCGTTCTTCTGTACGCCGATCGTGCCGAACGCCCGGCCGGTCTCCCAGATCGCGTCGGCCCAGCCCTTGACCAGCGCCAGCGTCTGCTCCGGACGGGCGTCGGTGCAGAAGTCGAGATCGTCGCCCAGCCGGCCGAGCAGCGCATCCCGCACCGACCCGCCGACCAGGTGCAACTCGTGCCCGGCGTCGGCGAACTTGCGTCCCAGCTCGTCGGAGACGGGCGAGACACGCAGGAGCTCCGCAACGGCCTTGCGCTGCGCCGAATTCAGTACAGACATGGGACGACCAGGGTATCGGTCGTGGCGGCGACCGGCCGCAGCGGGCAGGATGGCCGTCATGCCCGTTTCCGCGGCGCTGAGTGAGCTCAGCGAGAACCCGGGGTTCTGGACCGGCGCCGCCCGGCTCGAGCAGGCGCTCCGCGTCTCGTTCCCGGTCGCGGGCGGCTATGGCCTGGTGCTCGACCTCGATCTGCGCGCGGGGGAGCGCACGCTGGGCCTGCGCGGGCCGGCCACCAGCGAGCCGATCCAGCTGGGCTGGGCCGCGCCGCAGCTGCCGATGCCCGCCGCCCTGCGCTGGTGGGAGCTGGAGATGTGCGCCCGGGTGATCGCGCTGGAGGATCCGACGCTGCCGCATCCTGGGCTGGTCGTCGCCTTGTTGTCGCCCTTCGCGCCGCCGATGCCCGACGACGATGCGCCGGCGATCGCGACGATTCGGGCGGCCGCCTACCGATCGTTGCGGAAGCCGCCCGCACCGGAGGAGCCCGACCCGCAGGAGCCGCTCCCGCTGTTCGACGACGAGCGGTGGTGGCCGGCACGTTCGCCGCAGGTGCTGGACGAGTCGGCCATCGCCGCCCTGGTCGACGCGGCGCCGGCCACGACGGACGTGCGCGGCGCGGAGCGCTTCCCGCAGGCGGAGCTCGATCACATGCTGGGGTACGCGGACAAGCGCCTGGCCCGCCTCGGCCGGGAGCCCGGGTACGC
>NZ_JBFAZH010000566.1:0-5023 GCF_040681735.1 Actinoplanes sp. NPDC051633
GGACTGGGTACGCGCCAACGACGAGTGCCGCCGCCACATCCTCGAGCGGCTCTACGACGAGAATCCGCTGACCGCGAACGCCTTCCCGGATCTGACGATCGTGCCGTGGCGCTCCTCGGGGTGGAACAACGATCGCAACGTGATCCGGCTGCTGGACATGATGGCCGCCCGCGGCGAGGTGGCGGTCGTGGGCCGGCGGGGCCGCGACCGGCTGTGGGATCTGGCCGAGCGCGTCTACCCCGACGATCCGGTGGTGCCCGCCGAGGAGGCGGCGCTGGAGCGTGACCGGCGCCGGCTGCGTGCGCTGGGCATCGCCCGCAGCCGCGCCACCGCGATTCCCACCGACGCGAACGACGTGGGTGCGGCGGGCGAGCAGGCCGTCATCGAGGGCGTGCGCGGGAAGTGGCGGGTCGACCCGGCGTACCTGGACGGTGGTTTCCAGGGGCGGACGGCACTGCTGTCACCGTTGGACCGCCTCGTGTTCGACCGCAAGCGGATGGCTGAGATCTTCGAGTTCGACTACCAGCTCGAGATGTACAAGCCGGTCGAGAAGCGCCGCTGGGGCTATTGGGCGCTGCCCATCCTGCACGGCGACCGGCTGATCGGAAAGGTGGACGCGACCGCCGACCGGGCCGCGGGCGTCCTGCGGATCAACGCGGTCCACGAGGACGAGCCCTTCGGCAAGGACACGGCCGCGGCCGTCGACGCGGAGATCGAGGACCTCGCCGACTGGCTGGGACTGGATCTGAGCCGGTAGCCCGTCCGTGCCCGCACCGTCCGCCGTTCGACGTGACAGCATGGCGCGATGCGCCACGTGACCGACGACGAGCGCCGCGCCCGGCTCGCGGTCCGGCACGCGCTGGCGCCGGCCCATCGGGTCGACACCCCGGAGGCCGCGACGCGGGCGATGACCGTCCTGCACTCGACCGAGCCCGCGACGGTCTATCTGTCCTGCCGGGCCCGCGGCCACGCGATCGGCGCGGCCGACGTCGACCGGGCGCTCTACGCCGACCGCACTCTGGTGAAGCAGCTCGCCATGCGGCGCACGCTGTTCGTGTTCCCCCGCGACCTGCTGCCGGCCGCCTGGGCCGGTCCATCGGCGCGGGTGGCCGCCAACGAGCGGGCCCGCATGGCCAAGGACGCGGTCAAGGCCGGCCTGGCCGCCGACGGGAACGAGTGGCTGGACCGCGCCCGCGCCGAGATTCTCGCCGTGCTGGCCGGCGCTCCCGAGGGCCGCACCGCCGCCGAGATCCGCCAAGCGGTGCCGACGATCGACTTCAGGATCGAGGTACGACCGAACGAGTTCTGGTCCGCGCCGCACGTGCTCACCCACCTCGGCGCCACCGCCGACATCGTGCGGGGCGCCAACACCGGCGGGTGGCACCTCTCCCGCCCGCGCTGGACCCGGACGTGCGACTGGCTCGGCGAGGTGCCGGAGCCGTGGACCGCGTCCGACGGCTACCGCGAGCTGGTCCGCCGCTGGCTGCACACGTTCGGCCCGGGCACCGAGGACGACATCGTGTGGTGGCTGGGCTCGACCAAGACCGTGGTCCGCGCCGCCCTGACCGAGCTCGACGCCGTCGCCGTCTCCCTGGACGGCGGCACCACCGGGTGGCTCCTGCCCGGCGACCTTGGCGAGCCGCCCGAGCCGGGCCCGTGGGCCGCCCTGCTGCCGGTGCTCGACCCGACCACGATGGGCTGGAAGCAGCGCGACTTCTACCTGGGCCCGCACCGCGCCCAGATCTTCGACCGCAACGGCAACGGCGGCTCGACGGCCTGGGTGGACGGCCGCATCGTCGGCTGCTGGGTGCAGGACCCGGACGGGGTGGTGCGGGTGCACCTGCTGGAGAAGATCTCGGGGCGGGCACGGAAGGCGCTCGACGCCGAGGCGACGCGGCTGACCGCCTGGCTGGACGGCTTCCGCGTCGGCTCGGTGTACACCTCGCCCGCGATGAAGGAGGCCCGCCAGGACTACCGGTCGACCGGCATCGGGGACGGCGCCGCACGAACGGGGACGGATTCGTAGGCGCGCAGCACGAAGGTCGGCCGCGGCACCGGCTCGGCGGCGAGCTCGCGTACGGGTGCGGGACATGCCGGGACGTGATCAGTTGTAGAAGCGGCGCACGCTCGAGCCGGTGCGGGTCACGTCGGTGCCGTAGACGTGGATCGAGATCGCGACCGTGTCGGACGTGTTGTGCACGCGGTGGATGTCGCCGGGCGGCGCGAACCCACTGACGTCACCGGTCGGGTTCGCCCGGCGTTCGATCAGGTTGAGGTCCGCGTCGAAGAGCTCCTCGTGCTCCATGCCCTGAACGACGCCGACCACGCACCACGTCAGGTGGTCGTGGATGCGGGTCAGCTGACCGGGCCGCCACACGACGGCGAGGATCGAGAACGAGCCGTCGGGTTCGATGTGGAGGTTGTGGCTGGTGTACGTGTCCGGCGAACCGAGCCGCTGTTCGGCGGTCAGCACGTCGGCCGGATCCGGCAGGTGCTTGCGGAGCTGGTCGGCGACGAGTCGGGCGGTGGCGGGCCAGTCGGCGTGGGTGGCGATCTCGGCGCGGACGCCGTCGATCAGGTCGGTCAACGTCATGGCCTCAGCGTGGTCGCCCGCCGTTCATACGTCCAATACAAAGGTTCGGGCTGATCTATAGATACCATCAATGGATGTTGGACGTGACGCGCCTGCGGGTGCTCGATGCCGTGGCCCGGCTGGGCTCGGTGACCGCCGCCGCCCAGGAGTTGCACTATTCGCAGCCGACGGTCAGCCACCATCTGGCCCGGCTCGAGGCGGAGACCGGCGCGCGGCTGCTGCAGCGGGTCGGGCGCGGCCTCCGGCTGACCCCCGCCGGGCGCCTGCTCGCCGACCGGGCCGCCGAGATCCTCGGCCGGATCGACGCCGCCGACGCGGAGCTGTCCGCGCACGTCGGGCTGACCGCCGGGCGCGTACGGCTGGCCGCCTTCTCCTCCGCGATCGGCTCGCTCATTCCCTCGGCGGCCGCGACGCTGGCCGCCGCGTACCCCGGTCTGGAGATCAGCCTGGTCGACACCCACCCGCCCGAGGCACTCGAGCTGTTGCGCGGCGGTCGCATCGACGTCGCGATCGTCTTCCGCTACGACGAGACGGAGCCGGAGCCGGACGGCGTTCGCCTGCACCACCTGCTGGACGATCCGCTCTATCTGCTGTCCACAGAGGAGGGCAGCAGTGTGGCCGGCCTGCGCGACGCCACCTGGATCGCCGGCTGCCCGCGCTGCAGCAGCCATCTGCTCGCGGTGTGCGCCGACGAGGGCTTCGAGCCGCGCATCGGATACACCTCCGACGACATGGTGGTCATCCAGGAGCTGGTGGCGGCCGGGCTCGGGGTGGGGACGATCCCCGGGCTGGCCCTGCGCGTGCACCGCGCCGGTGGGATCATCGCGCGCGAGCTACCCGGCCGACCGCGCCACATCTACGCCGCCACCTACGGCGAACCGCCCGACCCGCCGGCGACCACGGCCCTGCTGACTGCCCTCAACGAGGCCGCCCGGGCAGGATCTGGTCGGCGCTGAGGTAGTGCGTGTACGTAGAGGTATGCGTATAGTCTGAGGCATGCCCAACAAGACGATTTACGTGTCCGACGACGATCTGCCGCTCTTCCAGCGCGCTCAGGAGCTCGCCGGCGGCACCCTCTCCGCCGCCATCTCCACCGCGCTGCGGCGCTACGTCGAGGTCGAGGAGGGTCGCAAGCAGGGGTACGACGAGATCGTCGTGCGCGTCGGCCCCGGGCTCGGCCGCAAACAGCGGTTCTCCGGCGTGCTGCTGGCCGAGCTGGAGCGCTCGGGCAACGAGGGTTCGGAGACCTACCGGGTCTACCGGACCCGCAGCGACAAGTTCGTGGTGCACATCCGGAAGTCCGAGGCGCACGTGAACGTGGGTCCGGGTGCGGAGAAGTGGACCACCGGCTGGCGCGCCTGGATCGGTGACTGGAGCGCCGAGCAGACCTGGACGCACACCCCCGCCAGCTCCTCCGTGCACGTCGCTCTCACCCTCGACGACCTGCGGGCGGTCGTCCCCGAGGAGCTCTACAAGCTGGTCGTCGACGTCGCCGACCAGCCCGTCATCGAGGACCTCGACGTCTGAGATTCATCGCGACATCGCCGGCCGGAGCCGGTTGTCCAGCTGATCAACAGGTCAGCCACTGCCGCAGTGCCCACCAGAGCCGGACCGCCTCGCGCATCGTCATGCTCTCGGCCGGTTCGGCCTCCGGCCCGGCGATCTCGCGCAGCCGCCGCAGCCGGTAGCGGACGGTGTTGGGATGCACGAAGAGCGCCGCCGCGGTCTGGTCCAGCCGCCGGCCGTGGTCCAGGTAGGCCAGCGCCGTGGTCACCAGCTCGCGGTGG
This sequence comes from Actinoplanes sp. NPDC051633, assembly GCF_040681735.1. Classification (NCBI taxonomy): domain Bacteria; kingdom Bacillati; phylum Actinomycetota; class Actinomycetes; order Micromonosporales; family Micromonosporaceae; genus Actinoplanes; species Actinoplanes sp. NPDC051633. The sequence goes on from NZ_JBFAZH010000566.1 coordinate 4,381, forward strand.
AAGTCGTCGTCCGGGCGCAGCGCCGCGAGCAGGGTGCCGGTGAGCAGACCGGCGAGCATCGGCTGGCCGGCGAGGGCGACGTCGGCGGCCAGGTCGAGCAGATGGTGGACGCCGGGCCGGCCCGCCGCCGCGAGGGCGGTCACGCAGGCCGGGTACCGCTCGGCCGCCTCGGCCAGGGTGCCGGCCGGCGCCACGATCACCACGCCGCTGACCGGGCCGGCCGGCGGGCGCATCGCGAGGCCGGCCAGATGTCCGTCGATCGCGGTGTACAGCTCGCCGCCGAGGTCGGTGCCCGGTGTCGCCACCACGCAGTGATACGGCCGCTCCGCGCGTACCCCGAGCTCCTCGGCCGTCGCCCCGTCGCCGCGCAACAGGCGCCGCAACGCCCGGCCCCGATCGTGCGCCAGCCGCCGCTCGGCGGCCTGATAGCCGTTGATCACGCCGCGTTCCAGCGCGGCCGTGCTGCGGTCGAGCTCGGGCAGCACCCAGAGCAGCGTCTCGTCGGGCAGGCCGGCGGCGCGGCCGCGCTGGATCGCGATCTCCAGGGCCCGGGTACGACTGGCCTGCATCGCCCCGAGCAGCGCGGACAGCGGGATCCCCTGCACAGCGCGGTCGTCACCCAGCCGGGTGGCGGCGTCCAGGT
>NZ_JBFAZH010000567.1:0-5018 GCF_040681735.1 Actinoplanes sp. NPDC051633
TAAGTTAGGTGCAAATGCCAATCAGATTGCTAAATATTGTAATCAACATCAATCGGGGGCGCGGCCGTCGGTGGCGACCGTGTGCGTGGCGACCTCGGCGTAGAGCGGGCGTCGCTGGTCGAGCAGGTATTTCAGGGTGGCGCGCGGGTTGATCGCCAACAGCGGCCGGCCCCCGCCCAGCCCGACCCGCTTCACCGCGTCGGACAGCTCGACCGACAGGTAGACCACGGTCTGGTCCCGCAGCAGCGCCCGGGTGTCCGCGTTGAGGATCGCTCCCCCGCCCAGCGCCAGCACCCCGTCGAAGGACCGCAACGCCGACGCGATCGCCTCGACCTCGAGCCGGCGGAACTCGTCCTCACCCTCGTCGAAGAAGATCTCCGGCACGGTCTTGCCGGCCATCGCCTCGATCCGGGCGTCGGCGTCCGCGAACTCGACGCCGAGCAACGCCGCGACGGCCTGACCGATCGTCGTCTTGCCGGCGCCGGGCGCACCGACCACCACCGCGACCGGCGCCATCAGCGGATCGGCAGACTGTCGAGGTAACCGGCCAGGTTGCGACGCATCTCGTCGGCCGAGTCGCCGCCGAACTTCTCGGTCGCCGCCTCGGCCAGCACCAGCGCCACCATCGCCTCGGCCACCACCGCGCCGGCCGGCACCGCGCACACGTCGGAGCGCTGGTTGATCGCCGTGGCCGGCTCGCCGGTGACGACGTCGACGGTCTGCAGAGCCCGGTTCAGGGACGAGATCGGCTTCAGCGCGGCCCGGACCCGGAGGTTCTCGCCGTTGCTGATGCCGCCCTCGGTGCCGCCGGCGCGATCGGTGACCCGCCGGACACCGCCCGGGGTGGGAATGATCTCGTCGTGCGCGACCGACCCGCGGGACCGGGCCTGCGTGAAGCCGTCGCCGATCTCCACGCCCTTGACCGACTGGATGGACATCAGCGCGGTGGCCAGGCGGGCGTCCAGCTTGCGGTCCCACTGGACGTGGGATCCCAGGCCCGGGGGTACGCCGTACGCGAGCACCTCGACGATCCCGCCCAGCGTGTCCGCGTCCTTCTTCGCCGCGTCGACCTCGGCCACCATCCGCGCGCTCGCGTCCGGGTCGAGGCAGCGCAGCGGGTCGGCGTCGATCCGCTCGGCGTCCTCGGGCGTCGGGATCAGGCCCGCCTTCGCCGCCACCGAGCCCAGCTCGATCACGTGCGACACGATGTCGATGCCGAGCGTCTGCTTGACGATGGCCTTGGCCACCACGCCGACCGCCACCCGGGCGGCGGTCTCGCGGGCGCTGGCGCGCTCCAGGATCGGGCGGGCGTCGGTGTGGCCGTATTTCTGCATGCCGGCCAGGTCGGCGTGCCCGGGACGGGGCCGGGTCAGCGGCGCGTTGCGGGCCTGCGTCGCGAGCTCCGCGGGGTCGACCGGGTCGGCCGCCATCACCGTCTGCCACTTGGGCCACTCGGAGTTGCCGATCCGGATGGCCACCGGGCTGCCCTGGGTGACGCCGTGCCGGATGCCGCCGATGAGCTCGAGCTCGTCCTGCTCGAACGCCATGCGGGCGCCGCGCCCGTAGCCGAGCCGGCGGCGCGCGAGATCGCGCCCGATGTCCTCGCTCGTCACCCGCACACCGGCGGGCACCCCCTCGAGAAGGGCGACGAGCGCCGGGCCGTGCGATTCACCTGCGGTCAGCCAGCGCAACACGGAACGAATTCTGGCACGCCGCCGAACGCCGCCGCCCGCACCCCGCCGCCGTCCCGCCAGGCGGTCCGCGCGCCGCCACCGGGAGCATGCCGCCGTCGCCGGAAAGGTCAGAGGTAACCTGCGATGTGTCCCCGCCCGGCTCAACCCGCCCGCACGGGCCCCTGCTGGTGGTCATCCTGGGGCTCACCACGGCGATCGGGCCGCTGTCGCTGGACATGTATCTGCCCGCCTTTCCCGACATCGCGGACGACCTCGGCGTGCCGCCGGCGCAGGTGCAGCTGTCGCTCACCACGTGCCTGATCGGGCTCGCGCTCGGGCAGATCGTCTGCGGGCCGCTCAGCGACCGTCGTTCGCCGCGCTGTTCGGCTACATCTCGGGCTCGTCCTTCGTTCTGCAGGACGGCTACGGAATGTCGCCGACCGTCTACAGTGTGCTGTTCGGCGCGAACGCCTGCGGGCTGATCGCGCTGAGCCAGGCCAACGGCGCGCTCGTCGGCCGCGTGCCGCTGCGGACGCTGCTGGTCGCCGCGCTCGTTCTGCAGACGGCGGCCGGCGTGGCCCTGCTGATCTCCGCGGCGACGGCGCTGCTGGTCGGCATGCTGGTGTCCTTCTTCGTGCTGGTCTCGACGGTCGGCATGGTGACGCCGAACGCCACCGCGCTCGCGCTGGACCCGCACCCGGACCGCGCCGGCACCGCGGCCGCGCTGATGGGTGGCATCCAGTCGGTGATCGCCGCCCTGGCCGCGCCGGTGGTCGGGCTGATCGGCGAGCCCGGCCGCGGTGTGCCGATGGCCGTCGTGATCGCCGTCTCGGCGGCCGGCGCCCTGGTCGCGACGCTGGCGGTCAGCGGAGTGCGGCAGCCGCGGTGAGCGCCTCGCGCATCGCGTGCTCCGGGGCCGGGACTACGCCGGTGAACTGCTCGAACTGCCTCAACGCCTGAGCCAGCAACAGATCCAGGCCGGAGACGACGCGGACGCCCCGGGCGGCGGCGGCCGCGGCGAGGGGGGTCGGCCACGGGTCGTAGATCGCATCGAACAGCACCGCGCCCGGTCGCCACCGCGCGACCGCGGACAGCTCGTCGGCCGCGCCCTTGGGCACCGTCGAGATCACCGCGTCGGTCTCGAACGCCTCCGGCGCCGACGACCACGGGACCGGGTCGAGCTTGACGCCCAGCGCGGACGCGACCGGGGCGAGCTCGTCGGCGGCGGCCGGTCGCCGCGTCACCAGCGTCACCCGGGTCACGCCGAGCTCCGCCGCGGCGGCCAGCGCCGCCCGCGCGGTGCCGCCACCACCGAGGACGGTCACGGCGGGACTGTCTACGGGGCTGCCGCCGGGATTGCGGGCCAGGCCCGCGTCGCGGAGCACCCGCACCATGCCGGGGATGTCGGTGTTGTCGGCGTGCCACGAGCCGTCCGGCCGCCGGACCAGCGTGTTGGCCACGCCCACCGCGAGCGCGGCCGGCGAGGCCGTGTCGCCGAGGGCGAGAGCGGCCTCCTTCAGCGGCATCGTCAGCGACAGCCCGGCCCACTCCGGGCCGAGACCGGCCACCAGGTCGGGCAACTCCGCCGCCGCGCACTCGATCGCGGTGTAGGACCAGGTCAACAGCCCGGAGGCGGCGAACCCGGCCGAGTGGATCACCGGCGACAGCGAGTGCGCGATCGGCTTGCCGCACACCGCGGCGCGGCGACCATCGGTCACAGCACGCCGTTCTTTCGAGCCGTGGCCTCGTTCTTGCGGTGCCCCTCGAGCGTCGTCGCGAACGCCGAATGCCCCTGCTTGTCGATCGCCACGAAGTACAGCCACGCACCGGCCGGCGGGCTCATCGCACCCTTCAGCGCGGGCAGACCCGGATTGTTGATCGGCGTCGGGGTCAGCCCGGGCTTGCCGTGCGTGCGGTACGGGTTCTTCGGGTCGGTCAGCTCGGCGATGGTCATGTCCTTGGACGCCTTCTTCTTGCGTCCGGTGAGCTCGTAGTAGTAGTTGATCCCGACGTCGAACTGCAGGCAGTCGCACGGGAAGGTCTTGCTGTAGATGCGGTTGTAGGCGACCCGCGCGACCTTGCCCATGTCGTCGTTGTTGCCGGCCTCGGCCTGCGCCAGGGAGGCCACGATCAACGCTTCGTACGGGCTGATCTTCCGTTGCTCCTGCACCTGGTTGACGAAGTCGAGCTTCTCGGCCTGCGCCAGGAAGTGCGACACCATGTCGGTGAGCATGTCCTCGGCGGTATCGGTCGGCTCGAACTCGTACGTGTCCGGGAAGAGGAAGCCCTCGATCGACCTGGTCACCTTCTGACCGTCGTTGCGCTTGAACCAGAAGTCCGGGACGCCCAGCGCCTCGGGGTTCTTGGCCGCGGTCTTGAACTCGGCCACCGGCACACCGGTCGCCTTGGACAGGATCGCGTAGGCCTCGACCGACGTGGTGCCCTCGGGGATCGTGATGCCGTTGCTGACCCGCGACTTCGGGTCGAGCAGAGCGACCACGGCCGCCTCGCCGGACATCTGCAACTTCAGGTTGAACGTGCCGGACTGGATGTTCTTGCCACGGGGGTTCTTCTCCGCGGCCTCGGTGAACGCCTTCGTGCTCTTGACCACGTCCTTGTCGACGAGCACGTCGCCCATCTCGGTCAGCGTCGCGTTGTCCGGGATCTGCACCTGGACGGTGCCGGTGCCGCCGCCGTCGTAGTCCGCGGCGGTGAAGAAGTCGCGGATCTTGTTGTAGCCGAGGTAGACGCCGCCGCCGAGAACGGCGAGCAGGATGAACGCCATCAGAAACGCGACGGTGGACCGGCCGCCGGTCTTGCCGCCCTTGCCTTTGGTCCTGCCGCCACGCCGATGCGAGCGCACCTCACCTCGTTCGGCATGCTCGTCGAACGCCAGGTCAAGCTCGTCGATCATCTCTCGTCTGCCTCCGCTGCGCGTCCAGCCAGCTCTGCAGGATCTCCACCGCGGCCGCCTGATCGACAACCGCCCGTTGACGCTTCCCGCGGACGCCACGTTCGGCCAGCCTACGGGTCGCCACCACGGTCGACATCCTTTCGTCCGCCAAGATGACAGGCACGGGGTCGACCGTGCTCGCCAGTCGGTCAGCGTACATACGAATGTCGATGGCGGCAGGTCCCTCAGCGCCGTTCAGGCGCACCGGGAGCCCCACCACGATCTGCACCACCTCGTGCTCCCTCACGAGACGGCTGAGCTCAGCTATGTCGGCGGGTACGGAATCGGCGGCCGCGCCCATGTCACGGGAGACCGTGGCCAAAGGGGTCGCCAGGATCCCGTCGGGATCGCACAGCGCGACCCCGACACGGACCTTACCGACATCGACGCCC
>NZ_JBFAZH010000568.1:0-5011 GCF_040681735.1 Actinoplanes sp. NPDC051633
ACGAACTGGTCACGGTCCGTGCGCTGCGGGCCTACCCCCAACTCCCCGGGGTACGCGCGGAGCTGCTCGAACGCCTCGGCCGCCGCGCCGAGGCCCGGGCCGAGTTCGAGCGCGCCGCCGGCCTGAGCCGCAACGCCGCCGAACAGCGATTGTTCCTCCGCCGCGCGCGCGCCGACCCGGCCGGTTGAGGCATGCTGTGCCCATGCATCGTGTCGTCATCGTCGGCGCCGGCTTCGGCGGACTGTTCGCTGCTCGTGCCCTGCGCCGCGCCGACGTCGAGATCACACTGATCAACGGCACCGCATACCACCTGTTCCAGCCGCTGCTCTACCAGGTCGCCACCGGCATCCTCTCCGAGGGTGAGATCGCGCCGCCGATCCGCGAGATCCTGCGCAAGCAGGACAACGTGGACGTGCGCCTGGGCTGGGTCACCGGCGTCGACGCGGCCGCGAAGAAGGTCAGCGTCGAGGCGCCGGGCCTGGAGTACGAGGTCGAGTACGACACGCTGATCGTCGCGGCCGGCGCCTCGCAGTCGTATTTCGGCAACGACCAGTTCGCCGACCACGCGCCCGGCATGAAGAGCATCGACGACGCCCTCGAGCTGCGCGCCCGCATCTTCGGCGCGTTCGAGCTGGCCGACCTGCAGACCGATCCCGAGGCGGTGGAGCGCTGGCTGACCTTCGTGGTGGTCGGCGCCGGGCCGACCGGCGTGGAGATGGCCGGGCAGATCGCCGAGCTGGCCCACCGCACCCTGCCCGGGCAGTACAAGCGGATCGACCCGCGCAAAGCCCGGGTGATCCTGGTCGACGCGATCGACGCCGTCCTCACCAGCTTCGGCGACCAGCTCGCCACCCGCGCGCTGCGCCAGCTGCACCTGCTCGGCGTCGAGGTGGAGCTGAAGACCAAGGTGGTCGGGGTGGACGCCACCGGCATCGACGTGGAGACACCCCGCGGGCACGAGCGGATCGGCTCGATGACCAAGATGTGGGCGGCCGGGGTCGCCGCGCCGCCGCTGGCCAAGGCGCTCGCCGAGGCGACCGGGGCGCCCACCGACCGGGCCGGTCGCATCGAGGTGCGGCCCGACCTCACCGTGCCCGGGCACCCGGAGATCTTCGCGGTCGGCGACATGATGTCGCTGGACGGGCTGCCCGGCGTCGCGCAGGTCGCCATCCAGGGCGGCCGGTACGCCGCCGACCAGATCAAACGGCGCCTGGCCGGCAAGGAGCCCCGCGGGCCGTTCAAGTACCTCGACAAGGGCAGCATGGCCACGATCAGCCGGTTCTCGGCCGTGGCCAGCGTCGGCCGATTCCGCTTCTCCGGCTTCATCGGCTGGCTGATGTGGCTGGCCGTGCACCTGCTCTACCTGGTCGGCTTCAAGAACAGGGTTACCGCGGTGCTGCACTGGGCGGTCAGCTTCCTCGGCCGGGGCCGCTCCGAGCGGGTGTCGACGTTCCAGCAGGCGTTCGCGCGGGCCGCGGTCCGCGAGTACGGCGATCCCTTCGAGCGCCTTCCGCAGCCCCACCGCCACCCTTGACCGGACTGAAGGCCGACCTTCTCAGCCTCTCCTCGGCCGCCACTGGATTAACGCCGCGCTCGCGTCGTCGCGCAGGTCGTCGTTCTCGTAGGAGACGATGGTGCGGATCAGCCGGCGCATGATCTCGGCGGCCGGGGTGTTCCCGGCCATCGCGCCGGCCATGAACTGGGTGAGCCGGTCCAGCCCGAAGTCGTTGCCGTCGGCGTCCCGGGCCTCGGTGACGCCGTCGGTGTAGAGCACGAGCGCGTCGCCCGGCTCGAGCTGCACCTCGTTCACGCCGGGCGGCCGCGACCGCATGTGCCCGAGCCCGAGCGGCAGCGCCGTCGGCACCGGCGGAGACGGCATCGGCCGGCCGTCGCGCAGCAGCAGCTCGGCCGGATGCCCGGCGGAGATCCGCTGGTAGACGCCGGTGGCGGTGTCCAGCTCGGTGAGCAGAGCGGTGACGAACGACCCCGGATACTGCGCCCGGATCCACTTGTCGATCGACCGGTAGGTGTCGGTCAGCGACAGCCCGGACCGCCGCGCGTTGCGGTAGGTGTTCAGCGTCAGTGTGGCCAGTGCGCTCGCGTCGATGCCGTGCCCGACCGTGTCGAAGAGCGCCACGTGCAGGAGGTCTCCGTTGGCGGCGTAGTCGAAGGCGTCGCCGCCGACGTCGTAGCACGGCTCGAGCACCGCCGTCACCACAGTGTCGTTGGCGGCGAAGGTCAGCGGCGGCAGCTGGTTCCAGATGATCTCGGCGGCCAGTTGCATGGGCAGCCGCCGCTTGGTGTGCTCGACCGCGTCGCCGTAGAAGCGGCGGCTGGCGATCAGCTCGGCCACCAGGGCGGCGATCGTCCGCAGGTCGTCGCGTAACGCCCGGTCAGGGGCCTCCTTGGCGCTGACCTTGAGCACGCCCAGCCGCTCGGCGCCGTGCAGCAGCGGCAGCCACAGCGCCGGCCCGTCCGGATCGTCCTCGTCGTGCCGGGGCTGTGCATGACGGAACGCCTGCCCGGCCGTCGTGCGGTCGACGTCGTGCTCGCCGCCGTCCGGCGGCGTCCCCCGCAGCGGCCACAGCGCGATCTGCTCGTAGTCGACCAGCAGGACCGCCAGCTCGTCGACCCCGAGCAGCGGCGCCGCCTCGAGGAGCGCATGCGGCAGGTCCTCGGCCCGGCCACGATGGCGCAGGTCGAGCAACCGCCGCACTGCTCCCATCGGATCCGCCACACCCATATCCTTCTCCCCACAGGCCACACCGCAACCACGTCTTCTTCAGTGCGGCTCCGATCGGCCGATGCTGAGGATATGGCCAGTGATCTGCGCGGTGCGCTGCGTCCTGTCGCAGCGACCGGTGCCCTGGTCGCCGGCGGCACGGTGTGGTATGTCGCGTACCTGCTGGGCGCCGCGGGTCCCGCCTGGCCGTGCTTCTGGCTGCTGCCCCTGGGCGGCACGATACTGGTCGCCTCGATCGCCCACCTGCTGCGTGCGGTCACCCTGCCGCCCGCGGCGCGGCGCTTCTGGCGCACGATCCAGGTCTCGTTCGGCTTGATCGGCCTCGGCTATGCCACCTTCGCCTGGGACGTGACCAGGCACTCCGTCGGTGACCGGGCGCCGAACATCGGCCCGGTGCCCTCGGCGCTGGCCGCGGCCGGCTTCATCATGACGACCTGGGCCGTGATGGCCGTCCCGATGGACACGGCCGGGCGGTCGAGGTGGCGGCTGCTGCTCGACCGGTCGATCGCCTTCACCGGCTGCGCGGTGCTGCTCTGGCACTTCGGGCTGGCCCCGATGCTGACCTCCGACGACCCCTGGAGCCCGTCCGGCATCAGCCTCGTCGGCCTCTCGTTCGTGCTGGCGGCCACCGGAGTGGCGAAGGTCTCCTACGTGACCGGCGGTCCGGTCGACCGGACCGCGCTGCGGCTGATCGCCTCCGTCGGATTCACCGCGGTTGCGGTTTCCGTGCTGGCCGTGCGCATGGCCTCGACCGGTGACATCCCGGCGCAGGCGGTCGTGATGCCGATGGGGCCGCTGCTGGCGGCGTTCGCCGTCCGCGCGCAGTGGCGGGCCGCGGTGACCCGACCGGCCGAGTCGTCCCGCCAGTCCGGTGCGCTGCTGCCGTACCTGGCCGTCACCGCGGTGGTGGTCGCCATCGTCGCCGTGGCGATCACCTCGCTGGCCTGGACCGAGTTGATCGTGATGCTGCTGTGCGTGGTGGTCGGCCTGCTGGTCACCACCCGGCTCTACGTCGGCTTCCGGGACAATGCCCAGCTGTTGCACGAGAAGCACGAGTCCGAGCAGCGGCTGCAGCACGAGGTCACCCACGACGGGCTGACCGGGCTGGCCAACCGCGCCCTGTTCCGGGAGTCCCTGACCGCCGAGCTCGGCCGCCGCGACGTGACCGTGATGATCGTGGACCTGGACGACTTCAAGACCGACAACGACTCCCTCGGCCACGAGGTCGGCGACCGGCTGCTGGTCTCGGTCGCCGAGGTGCTGACCGCCGCCGCCGGCCGGGACGGCGTCGCCGCCCGGCTCAGCGGCGACGAGTTCGCGGTGCTGGTGTTCGGCGACGCGGACACCGCCGAGGGCGTCGCCCGGCGCATGTTCGACGGGTTCAGCCGGCCACTGGGTGTCGACCGGCTGCTGATCGCGGCCAGCGTCGGGTTCGCGCCGGCCGCGCGCGGCACCGGGCTGGACACCGCGCTGCGGCACGCCGACGCCGCGATGTACGCCGCCAAGCAGCGCGGCAAGGCCGGTTACGTCCGGTACGCGCCCGGCATGGAGAAGCCCGTGCTGGCCCACGTCCAGCTCGGCGGCGAGCTCCGCCGAGGGCTCGACGAGGGCGAGTTCCGGCTGCACTACCAGCCGATCATGCGGTTCACCGACCGCAAGGTGATCGGCGTCGAGGCCCTGGTCCGCTGGCAGCACCCGGAGCGCGGGCTGGTGCCGCCGATCGAGTTCATCCCGGCCGCCGAGCGCACCGGGCTGATCGTGCCGCTGGGGCGCTGGGTGCTGCGCGAGGCGTGCCGGGAGGCGGCCGGCTGGCTCGCCGCGTACGGTCCCGACGCGCTGCAGAAGGTCGGCCCGAACGTGTCCGCCCGGCAGTTGCACGATCCCGATTTCGCCTCCGACGTGCGGGCCGCGCTGGAGGACAGCGGGCTGCCCGCGGACCGGCTGGTGATCGAGGTGACCGAGTCGGAGGTGCTGCGCGGCCGACAGGTGCTGCGTACCCTGCGCGAACTCGACGCCATGGGCGTCAAGCTGGCGCTCGACGACTTCGGCACGGGCGAGTCCTCGCTCAGCCTGCTGCGCCTCTTCCCGGCCGCGATCGTGAAGCTGGACAAGTCCTTCGTCGACGGCATCGAGATCGACGACGGCGACCCGGCGGCCGCCGACGCCCGGCAGGCGGTGGCCCGGGCGGTCAGTCAGCTGGCCGGCGCGCTGCGGCTGGACACCGTCGCCGAGGGCGTGGAGAACGAGCAGCAGGTCGCCAAGCTGTGC
>NZ_JBFAZH010000569.1:0-5007 GCF_040681735.1 Actinoplanes sp. NPDC051633
CCGCCGTACGTCGGCCATCGCGGCTGGGTCGGCGTGCGCCTGGACGGCGAGGTGGACTGGGACGAGGTCGCCGAGGTGTGCCAGGACGCCTATCGTGCGGTCGCGCCGAAGACCCTGGTCAAGCGGCTCGACGAGGCGTGATCAGGCGGTGCGGGGTGATCAGGCGGTGCGGACGTCGGCGACGATCACCGTGACGTTGTCGGGGGCGCCGTTCTCCAGCGTGCGCTGGACCAGCTCCCCGGCGCAGGTCTTGCGGTCCTCGTGCTCGCGCAGCGTGGCCACGATCACGTCCTCCTCGACGTAGTCGGTCAGCCCGTCGCTGCACAGCAGGAACCGGTCCCCCTCGCGGATCGGGATCATCCGGCCGGCCGGGCGGAAGTCGCCGCCCTGCACCGCCTGCGTGACCAGCGCCCGCTGCGGGTGCCGGCGCGCGTCCTCCCGGCTCAGCACCCCTTGATCGACCAGCGCCTGCACGTAGGTGTCGTCTCTGGTGAGCTGGGTGAACTCGCCGTCGCGCAGCAGGTAGCAGCGGGAGTCGCCGACGTTCAGCGCGGCCACCCGGTCGCCGGCCAGCATCAGCGCGGTCACCGTGGTGCCCATGCCGGTGTGCGACGGGTCGGCGGTCACCTCGGCCTCGATCTGCCCGTTCGCCGACTCGACGGCCCGGATCACGTCGTGCAGCGGCTCGTCGCTGCCGGGCTCGTCGTCGATGGCCGACAGCGCCCGCACCACGATGTCGCTGGCCAGCTCGCCCGCGGGCAGACCCCCTATTCCGTCCGCCACCACGAACAGGCGCCGGCCCACGAAGACCGCGTCCTCGTTGTTGGACCGCACCAGGCCCTGATCGGTCGCGGCCACGGCGCGGATGACGAAGGTCATGGCCCAAGACTGCCAGGCACCGGATTCGGTGTCTCTAGTACCTGTTACGTAGGGTTGGAGTCGTGATGCCGGTGCCGATGGTGGGACGCGAGAGCGCGCTGCGCGAGTTGCGTGAGGCGTGGGCGCGCGTGCGACGCACCGGGCGCACGGTGCCGGCGGTGATCACGGGCCTGCCGGGCACGGGCAAGAGCACGCTGATGGCGGCCGCCGCGCCGCAGGGTGCGATCGTCGGGTCGGCCCGGCTGCACTCCCCCGCGCCCTACGACTGGCTGGCGGCGGTGCTGGCCGGGCGCGACCTCGGCGGGCTCGACGTGCCCGGTGACGCGCTGCGCTGGCTGGCGCAGGATCCGGACCTGCCGCGGGAGCGGTTCACGCCGGACGCGCTGCTGCGGATCGCGGTGGCTACCGTCCGGGCGCTGGTGGGCGGTGCTCCGCGCGTACTCGTGGTCGAGGATCTGCACGCCCTCGACCCCGCGAGCCTGAACCTGATCGCGGAGCTTGCCACCGCGGATCTTCCCGCGCTGCTGCTGGTGACCAGTCAGCCGCCCGACGCGGCCGTGTCCCCGCTGCTCACGGCACGCACGCTGGCGCGGCTGTCCGGCGTGCCGGGTGCGGTGCGCCACCACCTGAACGGTCTCGACGCGGCCCAGGTGGGTCAAATTCTCGATCACGTGTACGCGGGCAGCACGCTCACGCCCGGCCTCGCGGAGGCGGTGTGGCGGCGCACGGGTGGCAACCCCTACCGCCTGACGGAGCTGCTGGCCGTCGAGGGCGCGAACGGGCCGGCGGGCCTGGTGCCGGCGCCGGACCTGACCGCACGCGAGCGCGAGGTGCTGGGGCTGCTGGCCGAGGGGATGTCCAACAAGCAGATCGCCCGGGCGCTGGGCATCTCGGTCCGCACGGTGACCGTCCACGTGTCCAACCTGCTCCGCAAGACCGGCGCGGCCTCCCGCACCGAGGCCGCCCTGATGGCCATCCGCGCGGCCTGAAAGCGCGGCCCGACCGACGCGGCCCGACCGATCACATGGTCCGTGCGGCCGTCGCCGCGGCGTCGTCGGCCACCTCTTTGAGGGCGACGTCGAGGTCGGTCGGCGCCAGGCCGAAGGTCCGCTCGGTGAGCGTCGAGTCGAGGCGGAACGGCGCCCAGAACTGGTAGTCCATCTCGGCCAGCTCGCGGCCCATCGGCCAGACCAGGCCGGCCGCGCGGGTCGTCCACCGGGGCAGCCGGCGCAGCGGCACCGGGCCGGTCCCGCTGACCGCGAAGTAACGGCGCGCCAGGTCGCGGATGGCGATCGGCGCCGGCGACGGCACGTGCCACGCCTTGCCGTAGGACCGCTCGTCGCGGGCCAGGGTGATCAGCGTGCGGGCCATGTCGCCGGTGTAGGTGAACGAGTGCACCTGGTCGATGTCGGCCGGGCACCACGCCGTGCGGTTCTTGGCGATGGCCGGCAGCAGCGCGAACGAGAAGATCGAGTTGGCCCGCGCGCCGATGTAGTCGGAGCCGCGCGCCTCGAACGTGCGCACGCCACTGGCCAGCGCGTCCTGCCACATCTTGATCCGCACACGGCCCTTGCGGCCGGTCGCGGCGAGCGGCGAGTGCTCGGTCATCGGGCCGGGCAGCGGTCCACCGTAGACGTACAGGTTCCCGGTGATCGCGTACACCAGGTCGTTGGCCTTGGCGGCGGCGATCATCGCGTCGGAGAGCGGCGGCCACTTCTTCTCCCACTCCGTGTATTGCGGGTTGGCGCAGTTGTAGAGGGCGAACGCGCCCTCGGTGAGCTCGGTGAGGCGGCGCGTGTCGGCGGCGTCGGCGGCGACCAGCTCGATCAGTGGGTGCTGCGGGCCCCGGCCGCTGCGGGTGATCATGCGGACCCGCTCGCCCTGGTCGGCGAGCTGACGGGCGGTTGCGGTGCCGACGGGCCCGGAACCAACGATCGCGTGCATGGTGTCCTCCTTAGTGAGCACTGCTCTCTGTCCAGACCAACGATGCCACCGCAATCGCGCGTCGTCAAGAGCAGTGCTCTCGTTTGTGGCAGACTGTCTCCATGAGCGCAGCATCGATCCGCGCCCGGGTCCGGGCCGAGATGACCGACGAGATCAAGGCGGTCGCCCGCCGCCACCTGGCCGAGGACGGGGCCAACCTCTCGTTGCGGGCGGTCGCGCGCGACGTCGGCATGGTGTCGTCGGCGGTGTACCGGTATTTCGCCAGCCGGGACGAGCTGCTCACCGCGCTGATCATCGACGCGTACAACGCGCTGGGTGAGGCGGCCGAGGCGGTGGCCGGCTCGGGCCCGTTCACCGGCCGCTACCTGGCCGTGGGGCACGCGGTGCGCGACTGGGCGCTGGCCGGCCCGCACGAGTGGGCGCTGATCTACGGCAGCCCGGTGCCCGGTTACCAGGCGCCGCGGGACACGGTGGGTCCGGCGACCCGGGTGATCATCCTGATCGGGCAGCTGGTGCGCGACGCGTACGCGGCCGGCGAGACCGCGCACGCCGACCGGCCGCCGCAACCGCTGGCCACCGAGCTCGCCACGATCGGCACCACCGTCCGGCTGGACGTGCCGCCGGCCCTGGTCGCGCGGGCCATGTCGGCCTGGATCCACCTCTGCGGCGCGGTCAGCGCCGAGCTGTTCGGCCAGCTCAACAACACGATCGACGACCGGCGCGCGTTCTTCGAGCTGCAGCTGAGGGATCAGGCGGCGCTCATCGTTCGCGGATGACGCGCCACGAAGCGGGGTGGCGCGACATTCGGTGCCACCGTCGGTCACAATCGCAGCCGTGACGACCACGATTCATCAGCGCATCGCGGAAGAGCTCGGAGTGCGGGAGGGGCAGGTGACCGCCGCGGTCGACCTGCTCGACGGCGGCGCCACGGTGCCGTTCATCGCCCGCTACCGCAAGGAGGTCACCGGCACCCTCGACGACCAGCAGCTCCGGACGCTGGAGGAACGCCTCTCCTACCTTCGCGAGCTGGAGGAGCGCCGGGCCGCGGTGCTCGAGTCGATCCGGTCGCAGGGCAAGCTGGACGACGCCCTCGAGGCGCAGATCCTGGCCGCCGACTCCAAGGCGCGGCTGGAGGACATCTACCTGCCCTTCAAGCCGAAGCGCCGGACCCGCGCGCAGATCGCCCGCGAGGCCGGCCTGGAGCCGCTCGCCGACCTGATCTTCGGTGACCCGGCGCGTGACCCGAGGGCGGAGGCGGCGGCCTTCGTGGACACCGACAAGGGTGTCGCGGATGCGCAGGCGGCCCTCGACGGCGCCCGCGCGATCCTGATCGAGCGCTTCGCCGAGGACGCGGACCTCATCGGTGAGCTGCGGGAGCGCATGTGGACGCGGGGCCGGCTGGTGGCCAAGGTGCGTGAGGGCAAGGAGACCGACGGCGCGAAGTTCGCCGACTACTTCGACTTCGCCGAGCCGTTCCCCAAGCTGCCGTCGCACCGGATTCTGGCGATGTTCCGCGGGGAGAAGGAGGAGGTCCTCGACCTCACGATGGACCCGGCCGCCGAGCCCGATGTGGAGGACCGCTCCTACGAGGCGTCGGTGGCGGGCCGGTTCGGGATCGTCGACCAGAGGCGGCCGGGCGACAAGTGG
This sequence comes from Actinoplanes sp. NPDC051633, assembly GCF_040681735.1. Classification (NCBI taxonomy): domain Bacteria; kingdom Bacillati; phylum Actinomycetota; class Actinomycetes; order Micromonosporales; family Micromonosporaceae; genus Actinoplanes; species Actinoplanes sp. NPDC051633. Next base: position 4,471 of record NZ_JBFAZH010000569.1, read on the forward strand.
CTGGCCGACACCGTGCGCTGGGCCTGGCGTACCCGGATCCTCATCCACCTGGGCGCCGACCTGCGCGTGCGGCTCTGGCAGGCGGCCGAGGACGAGGCCGTGCGGGTCTTCGCCGCCAACCTGCGCGATCTGCTGCTGGCCGCGCCGGCCGGGACGCGGGCGACGATGGGCCTGGATCCGGGGTTCCGCACGGGCGTCAAGGTCGCGGTGGTCGACGGGACCGGCAAGTGTGTGGCCACGAGTACGATCTACCCGCACGTGCCGCAGAACAAATGGGACCAGTCGCTGCACACGCTCGCCGAGCTGGCCAAGCAGCACAACGTGGATCTCGTCGCGATCGGCAACGGCACGGCGAGCCGGGAGACCGACCGGCTCGCCGCCGACCTGATCAAGAAGCACCCCGACCTGAAGCTGACCAAGGTGATGGTCTCCGAGGCGGGCGCTAGCGTGTACTCGGCGAGCGCGTACGCGTCGCAGGAGCTGCCCGGCATGGACGTGTCGCTGCGCGGCGCGGTGTCGATCGCCCGCCGCCTGCAG
>NZ_JBFAZH010000570.1:0-5004 GCF_040681735.1 Actinoplanes sp. NPDC051633
ATTTCGCGGGGCGGCTGGCCGACTCGGGACCGTTCGACCTGGTGGTGGACCCGGTCTTCGGCGAGCCGGCCGCCGCCGCCCTGCGCGCATTGCGGGTCGGCGGACGGCTCGTCAATCTGGGTGGCTCCGCCGGCGAGACGGCGCCCTTCGACTCGGCCACGATCCGCGGGCGCTCGCTGAGCGTGCTGGGCTACACCAACAACGCGATCACCAAGGACCAGCGGGCGAGCGCGATCGAGGCGATCGCGGACTACGCCCGGGCGGGCCGGCTGACCCTCGATTTCGAAACGGTCCGCCTGGCCGACATCGGCGAGGCCTGGTCGCGCCAGTCCGAGGGCCGCGCGGACCGCCGACTGGTGGTGGTGCCCTGAGCCGAGGCCGTCCTCAGGGTTGCTTGAACTCCGGCTGGTCCAGCACCCGCAGCCAGGAGCCGTCGGGCTGGCGGCGCACCACCTGGGCGCGGGCCCCGGAGCCGTCCTTCGGTGGCGTCGACGTCAGCGCGAGATCCCCGCTGATCAGCGTCGGCAGTGGCTCCTCGGGCTCGAAGGCCGGCATCTTCGGCAACGCCTCCTCCCAGAGCTTGCGGATCGCCTCGCGCCCGACCGTCTGCTGCCCCGGCGGGAACGCCATCACGGCGTCGTCCTCGTAGAGCAGCGACAGCCCTTCGGCGTCCTTCGCGTTGGCCCGCTCGACGAAGAGGCGGGTGATGTCCTCCGGCTTCATCGCTTTCTCTCGTTCGCTCATGAGTCCACCCTCGCTCGCCGATGATCAGAAGTCCAACTCATAGTTCTTATGAGAGCTAGAATCAGCGCTTATGGAGTTGCGGCAACTCGAGTACTTCGTGACGGTGGCCGAGGAGGCGAACTTCACCCGGGCCGCCGAACGCGTCCATATCAGCCAGTCCGGCGTCAGTGCCCAGGTCAAAGCGCTGGAGAACGAACTGGGGGCGGACCTCTTCGACCGCTCGGGACGATCGGCAACGCTGACACCGGCGGGCAAGGCCGCCCTCCCGCACGCGCGGACGGCGCTGGCCGCCGCGGACGCGATGCGCGGGGCCGTCGACGAGGTGAACGGCCTGGTCCGCGGTCACCTCACGGCCGGAATGGTCAAGGGCTGCGAGGTGGCGCCGTGGTTCGCGGCGCTCGCCGGCTTCCACCGCCGGCATCCGGGCATCGGCATCGAGCTGCGCGAGGACAACTCGGATGTGCTGATCGCCGAGGTCCGCGCCGGCTCATCCGACATCGCCCTGGTCGGGATCGCCGGCAAACCGCCGCCCGGGTTGGCCGTGGAGATCATCATCAGCGAGGGCCTCGCGGCGATCGTCGGTCCGGACCACCCGCTGGCGGCGGCGCGCGGCGGGCAAGGCGACGCAGGCGGTGGAAGGAAAAGGGACGAAGGCATCGGGCTGGCCGAGCTTGTCACGTACCCGCTGGTGGCACTGCCGCAAGGGACCGGCATCCGCAGCGTCCTCGACCAGGCCGCCGCCGCGGCCGGCCACAAGCCGCACATCGCTCTCGAGGCGTCCTCACCCACCGCGGTCGCGGATCTCGGCGCCCGCGGCCTGGGCGTCGCCGTGCTCAGCCGGTCGATGGCCGCGGGCCTGACCGCCACGCACCCGGACATGGCGGCGATCCCGATCGCCGGCATCGACATCCCCGCACTGCTCGCCCTGGTGTGGCGTCCCAGGCCGAGTCCGGCCGTCAGGGCCTTCCTGACGAACTGCCGCGCGGCGTTCGAGATGTAGACGTGGAGTTGTGGAGAACTCGTTCTCCAGATCGTCTCCAAGGACCGCCGTGCCGAGTTCGGCATCGTGAGTTGCATGAACGAGCGAGAGAACGACGTCATCGTGGTAGGCGCCCGGTGCGCCGGCGCTGCCACCGCGATGCTGCTGGCCCGCCGCGGCCTCAAGGTCACGGTGGTCGAGCGCGGCCGCATCCCGAGCGACACGCTGTCCACCCACGGCATCGCCCGCGGCGGCGTCGTCCAGCTCGCCCGCTGGGGCCTGCTCGACGAAGTGCTGGCCAGCGGCGCTCCCGCGATCCGCCAGGTGGTGCTCCGGACCGGCGACGACGAGATCGTCCGCCCGCTGAAGGAGTACGCCGGCATCGACTGCCTGATCGCGCCCCGGCGCTACGTCCTCGACGGGATCCTGGCCAGGGCCGCGGCCGAGGCGGGCGCCACCATCCTGACCGGCGTCACCGCAACCGGCGTCATGCGCGCCGACGACGGACGCATCTGCGGCATCCGGGCCCGTAGCGCCGACGGCGCAACGCTCAAGATGAAGGCGCGCCTGGTTGTCGGCGCGGACGGTGTGCGGTCCAAGATGGCCGGCTACTTCGGCGCACGGACCGTCCAAGAGGGAGCGAGGGACGCTGCGACCTTCTACGTGTACGTCGCCGGGCTGCCGTGGCGCGGCTTCGAGTACCACGTCGGCCGCAACGGTTTCGCCGGCGTCTTCCCGACCCACGGCGGCGAGGCATGCGTCTGGATCTGCGGCCCCGAGTCGATCACGGCCGCGGCCACGACGGACTTCACCGGCCTGATGGCCAAGGTCTCCCCCTCGCTCGCGGCGCGGATGGCGCAAGGTCACATCACTTCCCGGGTACGCGGCGCCGCCCGCCTCCCGAACCACCTCCGCCAAGCAGCCGGCCCGGGATGGGCACTGGTCGGCGACGCCGGATACCACCGCGACCCGGTCTCCGGCCACGGCATCACGGACGCCTTCCGCGACGCCGAACTCCTGGCCCGACACATCGACGACCCAGCCGAATACCAACGGCGGCGCGACGCCGCCGTCGGAGAGATCTTCGCGATCACCCAGCAGATGGCCCGCTTCCCGGAGCCGGCCCGATTCGTCGCACTGCAGCGGCAGCTCAGCCGCGCCCTGGACACCGAGGCCACAGACCTGGCCTTGACCGAGAAAGAAGGAGCACTCGCATGACCATCAACGGAGTCGACACCAGCACGCTCTTCGCCACCATCGACGTGGTCAAGGGTCAGCCGGAGCTGGCGCAGTTCCAGTTCCGGGCCACCAACCGCTGGATCAGCGGAACCCACAACCGGTCCACGATCAACGGCTATTTCGGCGCCGGCCAGGAGCACACCCGGGCGACCGACCACAGGTACGACGCCGACCACCCGCCGGTGCTCACCGGTGGTGACAACGGCCCGACCCCGGTCGAGTTCCTGCTGCACGCGCTGGCCGCCTGCCTGACCAGCGGCCTGGCGAACATCGCCGCGGCCCGGGGAATCCCGCTGACCGAGGTGTCGTCCACCGTTGAGGGCGACATCGACCTGCAGGGCATCCTCGGCATCGACAAGACGGTCCGCAACGGCTATCGGGGCATCCGGGTCAGCTTCGAGCTGCGCGGCGACGCCACTCAGGAGCAGCTGGCGGCGCTGGTGGAGCAGTCCCGCAAGCGGTCGGCGGTGTGGGATGTGCTGACCAACGGCGTCCCGGTCACGATCGATGTGAAGGCCGGCTGACGGCGGGCTGGGGACGACGCGGAGAAAGTGTCGTACCCGGGACCTACAGTCCGGCCCACCCAGTGCCCGGGGTGGGGGAGGCGGCGGGGCGCCCAGGCACGCCGAAGATCACGACGGGAGCGGCGGCCGGAACGCCCCGTCGCCGGCCGGCTCCAGCGCTATCCCCGACCCCGCGACCAGATCCCGCACCGTGCTGGAGACCAGCAGCTGACCGGGCGCGGCCCGGCCGGCCAGACCCACCGCAACCGCTACGCCGGGGCCGTCGACGACGTCCCCGGCTCGCGGTATCTCCGCGATGTGCAGCCCGAGCCGCACCTGCGAGCCCAGAGACGCCATGGCGTCGCGGATCGCCGCGGCAGGCCCGTCGTAGACCGCGACCGCGACACCGGACCCGGTGCGGGCCAGCCGGGACGCGCGCAGCGACGGAACCGGCCCGTGCACGGCGAGCACGGCGCCGAGCGCGACCTCCGGCAATACGGATGCCGTCAGGCCGGAGAGGAACTCCTCGATCGGGTCGAGGATCTGCCCGGCGTCGATCGCCACGAAGTGGTCGGCTCCGGGCAGTTCGACGAACCGGGCGCCCGGGATGCGGTCGGCCAGGTAGCGGCCCTCGTCGACCTTGCTGTCCTGGTCGCCCCGGCGGTGCATGACCAGGGTCGGGACCCGGATCGAGCCGAGCGCGTCGCGTACGTCCACGAGCGTGTTCATCGCGATCAGCGCACGTACCGTCGAAGGGGTCGCCGCCGCCCGCGCACGCTGCCCCCACCACCGCGCCATGGCGTCGTCGGCAGACGGCGCCATCACCCGCATGTCGGCCTCCCAGCTCCATTCAACCGCGAGCCGCTCGACGTACTGCTGACGTTCCTCGCGGGTCGGCGCCCACGGGTAGTCGTCGGAGCGTTCCCGCTTGGCATAGGAGCCGTAGAGGATCAGCGCCTCGACCCGCTCCGGATACATCGCGGCCAGCAGCGCCGCCATCGGCCCGCCCTCGGAGTAGCCGAAGAGCACGGCGCGCTGCGACCCGGCGGCGTCCATCACGGCGATCAGGTCGTGCATCCGGGTCTCGAGGTCGGGCACGTCGTTGGGCCGGTCGGAGAGGCCGGTGCCGCGCTTGTCGAAACGGATCAACCGCCCGAACGTGCCGAGCCGGTCGAGGAACGCCGCGTGCCGGGGGTCGGCCCAGTCCAACTCGAGGTGCGAGACGAACCCGGCGATGAGTACGAGGTCCCGGTCCCCGCCGCCGGTGACCTGGTAGGCGATCTGCAGCCCGTCGGACTCCGCGTACCCGACGGGCTCGTGGCGCGGAGCGGCATCGGTGGCCGCGGTGCGCACCGTGCCCACGAACCGGTAGCCCTTGCCGTGCACGGTCCGGATCAGCCGCTGCGCCTGCCCGTTGTCCCCGATCGCCTGCCGGCCCTGCTTGATCCGGCTGGTCACGGCCGACTCGCTGACGAACCGGCCACCCCAGATCCGGTCCATCAGCTCTTCCTTGGGCACGACCCGGTCCCGGTGCTCCAC
>NZ_JBFAZH010000571.1:0-5001 GCF_040681735.1 Actinoplanes sp. NPDC051633
GCCATCGGCCCGGACAGCGTCGACGACCCGGAACGGGACCGGTTCATCCTGTCCAAGGGCCACGTCGCGGGCATCCTCTACACCACCCTCGCAGCCTTCGGTTTCTTGCCGGTCGAGGAGCTCGCGACCTTCCTGAAGCCCTTGTCGGCGCTCAACGGGCACCCGAACCGCAAGAAGGTCCGCGGCGTCGAGGCCAACACCGGGCCGCTCGGGCACGGACTGCCCATCGCCGTCGGGCACGCCCTGTCGGCGAAGCTCGACGTGTCCCGGCGACGCACGTACGTGCTGGTCGGCGACGGCGAGCTGCAGGAGGGCAGCAACTGGGAGGCGATGATGGCCGCCTCACAGTACGAGCTGGACCGGCTGACCGTCATCGTCGACCGCAACCGGCTCCAGCAGGGCGCCACGGTCCGGGAGACCAATGACCTCGACCCGCTCGAGCAGAAGGCCGCCGCGTTCGGCTTCGCCGTGGTGGAGATCAACGGCCATGACCACGGCGAGCTGTACGACGTGCTGTCCGCAGTGCCATTCCGGCCGGGCAAACCGACCTTCGTCATCGCGCACACGCACAAGGGGCACCCGATCTCCTTCATGAGCAACAACGCCGCCTGGCACCACCGGGTGCCGTCCGCCGACGAACTTCAGCACGCCCTGAGCGAATTGGACGCCGCATGACTTCGCTGGCCGAGCAGCCGCGGTACGACTGCCGCAACGCTTACGTTAAAACCCTGGCCGATCTCGCCCACAACGATCACCGCATCGTCGGGGTGGTCAACGACTCCGTCGGCTCCAGCAAGCTCGACGCCTTCAAGAAGGCGTTCCCGGACCGGCTGATCAACGTCGGCATCGCCGAGCAGGACATGGTCGGTGTCGCGGCCGGACTGGCCAACGGCGGGCGCATCCCGTTCGTGTCGGCGGCGTCCTGCTTCCTGACCGCGCGGGCGCTGGAGCAGATCAAGGCGGACGTTGCCTACTCGGACCGCAACGTCAAGCTGTGCGGGATGAGCCCGGGCATGGCGTACGGCGAACTCGGGCCCACCCACCATTCGATCGAGGACATCGCGTGGCTGCGCGCCATCGACAACATGGTCATCGTCGTGCCGGCCGACCCGGTGGAAACCGCCGCGGCGATGCGGTGGGCCGCCGTGACCGAGGGTCCGGTGTTCATCCGGGTCAGCCGGATGAGCGTTCCGCAGGTCTACCCCGACAACTACGAGTTCCGGCCCGGCAAGGCAATCACCATCCGCGAAGGGAACGACGTCACGCTGATCAGCAACGGCACGGTGCTGTGGCGCGCGCTGGTCGCCGCCGAGCAGCTGGCAGCAGACGGTATTCAGGCGCGCGTGCTGTCCATGCCGACGGTCAAACCGCTCGACGTCGACGCTGTCGTCGCGGCAGCTGCCGAAACCAGCGGCATCGTGACCGCTGAGGAGGCGACCAGAGCGGGCGGGCTGGGCGGCGCGGTCGCGGAGACACTCGCGGAGCGCCACCCGGCCAGGATGAAGATCCTGGGCGTGCCGGAGTTCGCCCCCACAGGGTCCGCCGGCTTCCTGCTCGACCGCTACGGCATGGCTCCCGCAGGCATCGCAGCCAGCGCCCGAGAGCTGCTGACCTGACACGCATTCCTCCTCGGGATGTTCGAGGACGGGCTGCTCGAATGGGGGACTTACCGTTCGCCCTGCGTACGGCACGGACCCAGCTCTCGATGTGCGCCTGCGCACGTTCAATGTCGTGCAACGGCGCTCCGTACTCCCTCAGCGTCTCGAGCTTTGTCTGGGCTGCCCGCAATCCACCGGTTAAGCGCTTGACGGTGATCCGGCGAGTCGCCTCGGCGTCGGCACGAACGGCACGCAGCGATGCGGCGACCAGAATCACCTGGGCGTGAAGGGTCGCGGCCAGCACGAAGCGTAGCTCTCCGGTCGCGACCAGTCCGTCAGTAAGTGCCGTTTGCATTTCCTGCCTGGTCATTTTGTAGGGGTGCTCGATGCCGGGACGTGTCCAACTGCGGGAGCGGACGATCGGCCGGCCGTTGCCGTCGGTCTCGACCTCGGCCCTCCTCAGGGCGCCCTGCCGTCCGTTCTGGCGTAAACCGAGCTGCAGTCGGGAGTGCCGCCCATCGAGTTCGGCCGCACTGGGTAGCCGGGTAAGGCGACATCGTGGCCTCGTCCAACGAGTTGAGCCAGTCGATGAAGGCCTGGGCGTCTGTACCCCACGTGCCAATGGCAGGCGGCGGACCAACGGCCTGCAGCTCGCAGGACACAACCGGCCGGACGTGGTTCTGCACGCGGAGGAACAGCGCATACAGGTTGGTGGTCACCGGTTCGGTGGCCAGCCGGGTTCCCTCGCTCGAGGCCTCTTCGACGGCCCAAGACGCCTGGTCGCAGGCTAGGTGCCCAGCTACTTGTCGTACGCCTATATTGAGGGGGTGGTTGGAGAGCGGTTGGAGCTGATGGGTGCAAACGAAATCCGCATCCGCCTCGGTGTCGGCCGTCAGCGCCTCTACCAGCTCACCCGCCGTCCAGCCTTCCCGGCACCCATCGCCGAACTGGACGCTGGAAAGGTCGGCTCGCCACCGACGTCGAGCGCTGGATCACTTGGCGCCGGGTATGACGAATCCATCGAAGCTGCTTGCTCGCGCTGCCTTTCTCGAGCTGGCTGTATCGGACGGCGAGCTCGCTGGCGATCGTCCTGCGCGCCACATTTGTCACTTGGCGTCCTCGTCGTCGAGATGAGGGCGGTGCGCCTTGATCCAAGCCTCGACGTCTTCCTTGTCCCACACCTTGCCCATGATCAGTTCCTGATAGGGCTCGGGGAAGTCCTTGCGCGTGATGATCTGGTAGGCGCGCTGGCGGCCGACGCGTAGCCGCGCCTGGATTTCGCCCGCACCCATCAAGACCAACCTGCCCATGTCGCGAGACTAGGTACGTATGAGGTAGTCACGTGGACTATTCCATATGACTACTAGTCACGTACGGTATTACATGTGACCAGAGCGAAATGGAAGTTGACCAGCAATGCAGAAGTAGACGAGTGGGGCGATGACCAGCCGCGCCGGTTTGGACGGCCAGCCGTCAGTTGGTTGGCCCTCCTGGCCGCAGATCCACGGAACGAGCTCATGGAGATCGCACCGGGCATGTATGAGGGGCGGAAGGCCCCATGACCCCAGACCACACTGCCGCGCGGCCGTCGTGGAACTGCCGTGCCTGTGCCAAGCCCTGGCCGTGCGACCCGGCACGTGAGGCGCTGACGGGGGAGATGGACTCGATGAGCTTGGTCATCTACATGTGGCTGAACCTAGAAGAAGCCACCAGGCACCTTGACAACGAGCCCGTCTCCGACCTGTTCGAACGCTTCGTCCGCTGGACCCGCTAGTCCCGACAGGCAACGACCCCTGACCGATGGTTCCGGGGGTCTGCCCTGCAGGGCCTACTTGGCCCGTCGTGACGATCCAGGCCTTGGTCGGCCCCGGTCGTCCTCGAATTCTTGACAAACACGAGTACGTCCTCGTGGGCGATCAGATGAGTGGCAGGTGGCACCCGGCGCAGCGGCACCGGGCGGGAGGTGAAGATCAATGTTCCGCACCGTACGGGCACACCTGCGTGCCCTCTCCTGATCCTCGTTCTCTCATTCTTCCTGTCTCTGTTCACGCCTGCGGCCGGCCGCCGAGCCGCCCGGACCGCCGCTCACACCGCGACTGCGTGGTGGAAGCTGCCGCACCGGCACCAAAGGCCAACTGAACCCAGAGACGGTGACCGCCTTGGGCGGCGGACTTCGCCTCACACCATGACAACCCGAGATAGTCCGCATTCCCGCCGCTACATGCGCGGCGGCCAGACGCGGCCGGCCGCGATCAAGGCGGCCGACTCCTGGGCCGACGGACCGTGTTGCACCTTCCAATGGCCATCGCGCCAAAAAGGATTCGCCGTACGGGCGCGAAATATCAGGCCAACAGATTTCAACATCTCCATTTGCTGGTCATACTTGTTGCCCGACAGCGGACGGCTGGGTGGTCAACACCTTCTCGAGGGGCGCTGCTGTTGGGCAACAGCCGCCGCGGACGGAAACCAACAACTGTTGGTGTAGGGCTGCTGTGCTACGTCGCCGCTGTTGGCCGCTGTTGGCCGCTGTTGGCCGCGTGCAAACGGCCTCTTGGCGCTTGCCGTTGGGCGGCTCAAGACTTTGATGTGGATCCGCCGCGGATCTGCGGCAGGCTGATCGGCGAGGCTTGCGAGCCGGTCGCAAGGTCCGCGAGACCGGGTTCGCCGCGCAGCTGGTCCACATCGAGGCGACCGGACCGGTGGCAGCTGATACACCCGTGGGATCACTACGAACTGGTGCTGCCCGGGCCGTCGCGGCCGGCGTGAATTGGCGCCGGCGAGGCGAACAAATCGCCACGACCCGCCTCGAACACGTCCTCTTGCCAGCCGCTGTCGCCCGGACAGGCATCAGTGCCGCGCTGACGCCTTCCTGGCGGCGCAAAGCAGAGCACTGGCTGATCGAGGCGAGCCGCGAGGGCAACCTCGCTTTCGCGCCGCTGTACTACACGACGCCGTGCGTCGCGACCGGTGACCACTAACCCGTGGCCACCGGCCAACACGCGGCCAACACGCGGCCAACGGCCGGCACGCCGGGACTCAAGAGGGCGGCACTGCCGCAAGCTGGCCGGTGGGCGTTGGATTACTGTGCGGCGCCAACAGACGGTAGGTGCCGTTTCGACTGCCCAACCGCAGGCGTTCGTGGACAAGACGGCGGACCGATAGACCGCAGGCGCATCGCCGAGGCGCTCCGCAAAGCCGCAGCCGGTCGGTCGCGCACACCATCATCCGCCTCGAGACGGCCGCGCCCACCCCTGCACACCCGGCCACCGCGGCCGGCGGCGGTGGTCACCGCCGTGCCGGCAGGCCGCCGCTGCGGCTGGGCCGGTCGGTGTCCGCTGTCGCGAAACTTGCCGCGTCGCCGACTCCATCGACGACGTTTGAGCGACCTCTCTGACGACGCCCG
>NZ_JBFAZH010000572.1:0-5000 GCF_040681735.1 Actinoplanes sp. NPDC051633
GCGCTCTACGCCGGGCTGACCCGCCTGGAACGCGCCCGGCCGCACCTGCGAGTGGGCGAGGCGCTGGAGGGTCTCGGTGGCGCGGCCACACCCGAGGGCGTCGCCCGACTCACCCACCACTTCGGACTGTCCGCGCGGATCGGCGGCGCGGACCGGGCGGTCCGGTACGCCACCATGGCCGCCGAGCAAGCCACCGCGCAGCACGCCCACGAACGCGCCGTCGAGTTCTGGGAGCAGGCCCTCGCGGCCACCACCGGCCCCCGGTATCCGCTGCTGATCGAGCTGGGCCGGGCGCGCCGGCTGACCGGCGACACCGAGGGCGCCCGGGAGATCCTTGAGGAGGCGATCACCGCCGCCACCCGCGCCGGCGACACCCCGGCGGTGATCCGGGCGGCCACCGTCTTCGGCGGCATCACGGTGTGGAACTGGCGGCCGTGCGGCGTGGTGGACCAGGCCATGGTGGACCGGCTGTCGAAGCTGCTGGCCGGCGAGACCCTGACCGACGCGCAGCGGGCCGGGCTGCTCGGCACGCTGGGCCTCGAGCTGTACTACGGCCCGCGGCGGGCCGAGGGCCGGGAGTACGCGCGGCAGGCGGTCGAGATGGCCCGCCGCATCGGCGACACCGACCTGCTCGCCCACGGAGGTGCCGGACGACTGGACCGCCGACTTCCTGCTGCCGATCTGGGAGCTGGTCGCGGCCGAGCTGGGCACGCCCGACACGGAGACGACGCTGGAGCGGATCCTGCCGTTCGCCCACCAGTGGCTGGTCATCGGCACCGGCGCCTCGTGTTACGGCTCGACCCATGCGGTGGTCGCGAAGCTGGCCGCGAGCATCGGCCGCGACGACCTGGCCGCGGAGCACGCAGCGGCCGCGACCCGCAGCTACGCGCCGGCACCCTCGATCACCTAGGCCGGATGTACACACTCACAACGAAACAACGGTGATGAGCTCGTCCAACCCGGCCAGATCGTCAGCATTTCTGGTGTAGACGACGGCGTTGTGGGCGTGGGCGGTCGCGGCGATGAGCAGGTCCATGCTGCGCGCCTGTGGCTTGCGGCCGGCGTGTACGACAGCTGCCGCGAGTCTCGCATAGCTGTCCGCTACTGCCTCGTCCACCGGGAGCGGATCGAATCTGCGCTGAACGGCACTCAACCGGGCGAGCCTGTTGGCCTGGGTCTGTGGGTTCTTCGCCACCAGCACGCCGAACTGGAGCTCGGCGACGCTGATGACGCTGATGGCGAGCTCGCCAGGGATGGGAGTGATGTCATCGGCGATCAGCACGCTGGTGTCGAGGATGCCCCGCGGCACTACTTCTCCCAGGGATCGACGATGGATCCGTCGATGAGTTCGCGGTCCTCAGTCCAAGTCGGGTCGGTCGGGGAATCGAAGATCGAGGAGATCTCTTCCCACTGCCGCCAGAAGCGGGACCCGGCCGGGCCCAGCACAGCGGCGGGACGACCGGCAACGGTGATCGTCAATCGTTCGCCGGCCTCTGCGCGCCTGACGAGTTCGCTTGCGTGCTGACGCATCTCGCGTAGGCCCACTTCACTCATGCCGCCACGGTAGCACATGTGCTACAGCCGTCTTGTGCGGGCGGAGGGGTGCGCGGCGCTCATCCGCGCACCCCTCCGCCCGGCATCTTGTCAGGTCCGGTAGACGCCCATCTCCCAGAGGGAGTAGCCGTAGGCCGTCGCCCGGGTGGTGCCGTTGACCCGGACGTAGCGGCCGCTGCCCGAGACGTTCAGGCTGTCGAAGCCGCCGTCGCCGCTCGTGGTCGCGTACACCGTGGTCCAGCTGTTGCCGTCGGTGGAGGTCTGGATCTGGTACGACCGCGCGTACGCGTCCTCCCACGCCAGCTGCACGTGGTTGAACGACTGCACCGAGCCGAGGTCGACCTGCAACCAGGCGGTATCCAGCCACTCCGAGGCCCACCGGGTGCCGTAGTTCGAGTCCACCGCGTACGACGGCAGCTGCGGCCCGTTCGTGCCCGTCGGCTGGTACGACGACGCGGTCGCCGGGCGGCCGGCGGACAGGTTGGTGCCCGCCACCGTCGGCGGGACCACCCGGAACGACCGCTGCTCGATGCCCACATTGCCGTGGCCGTCGAACGCGTACACGTACACCTTCCAGACGCCCAGCTTCTCCGGCGCCCGCACCGAGAACGACGTGCCGTTCTGGGTGAAGGTCAGGTTGGTCAGCCCGGTGTTGCCGGTGATGTGCTTGTCGCTGGCCATCAGGTTGTAGCGGATCAGGTCGTTCTGCGGGTCGCTCGCGGTGACGCCCACCGTGAACGTGCCGCCGGCCGGCACCGCGGCGGGCGAGCTGACCGTCATCGCCGTGATCTCCGGCGGCGTGTTCGCCGACGCCTGCCCGGTGTAGGCCTGCCGCAGCGCGTGATAGCCGAGCCGCCGCCACCCGCCGGTGGTCGTGTTGAGCCACACGCCGCCGAAGTCGTTCTCCAGTCCGTAGTGGAACTCGGTCGCGCCGAGCGCCACGCCGGGATGCGACTTGATCGCGTTCCAGCTGTCCGTGTAGCCCTGCCGCTTCTGCAGGTCCGTCGGCTCGGTCGGCACGCCGTTGGCGTCGTTCGGCACCTCCCACTCGCCGTCCGGGCCACCCTCGGTCAGCACGTACGGCTTGGTGTAACCGCCGGCGATCCAGTCCCGCTTGACCGTGTCGATCGCGCCGTAGGAGTTGACGGCCAGCAGGTCGAGCGCGGGGGAGTACTGCCGGTAGTACGTCCAGGCCTGGGTGTACGCGTCGGTCGAGGTGACCGGGTGGTTCGGGTCAGCGGCGTGGATCGCCACGGCGACCTCGTTGACGAACCGCGCGTACGCGACCCGACGCGCCTCCACCACGTCGGCCGCCAGCCCGTGGTCCTGCATCGTCAGGATCACCTCGTTGCCGACGTCCCACATCAGCACGCCCTGCCGGTTCTTCAGCGCGTTGACCCGGGCCACGATCTCCGCCTTGGCCGCGTTCTTGTACGCGGTGTCGTTGACGTAGTCCGCACCCTGGTTCAGCCAGTGCCCGACGATCACCTTGATGCCCTGCTGCGCGGCCCGGTCGAGCAGGGTCGGGGTGTTCGCGTCGTCCACGCCCCAGGTGCGGATCGTGTTGACGCCCATGTTCCTCAGGTCGCGCATGTAGCCGTCGGCGGCCGCCTGCGGTGGCCCGTACGTGATGCCCTTGACCTCGTAGGGACTGCCGTTGACCTGCAGCTGCCAGTTGCCCTGGGTGCCGGTGACGCGCACGGTGCTGGGGCCGGCCGGGGTGGCCGGATCGGTCATCGCGGCCGGTGTGGCGCCGGTGCTCCTCGAGACGGTGACCGAGTCGACGCTGAGCACGCCGCCGCTGGTGGTCTCGGCGACGGGGGTCGTCCGGCCCGCGATCGCGTTCGGCAGCGAGCCGCCGACGGCCAGGTCCAGCCGCAGGTAGAAGCCGTGCTGCACGGCCGCCCGCCACGCGGTCACGCCGACCTGCGACTCCCGGACCACCCACGTCTGCCGGCCGTCCAGGTAGAACCGGATCTCCTCGTCGGTCTTCGTCCGGTCGATCACCTGGCTGAACTCGTGGTAGCCGGTCTTGCAGCCGGTGCAGGAGGCGAGCCCGCTGGTCCGGCCGTTGTACTCGGCGCACGGCCCGTCCGGAGCCGTCCCGCAGTGCAGCGTCTGCGCCAGCTGACCACGCCCGTTGACGTCGACCATGATGTCGGTCTCGCCGACGCCCGGCCAGTTGGTGAAGTTGCCGCGGAAGGCCGCGCCGGTGGCCCGGAACGCCGGCCAGTATCCGAGCCCGTTGGCCACATCGGGCTGCTTGAGCACCGCGGCGAACTTCAGCATCTCGCCCGGCTGCGGGGTGAAGTCGGCGCGCTGCGTCTCTAGCCGGCCGGAGGTCCAGTTGCCGGCGCCGTCGCGGTTCGCCCTGATGCTGAGCTTTCCGGCGCCGTCGAGCGAGACGTTGGCGGTCGAGGTGGTGGCCGTCTCGACCGACCCGGTGCCCCAGTTGGCCGCGCCGCCCGGATATTGCGTGCCGGTGCGCAGCAGCCAGTTGGCCGTGCTCGGTGAGGTGCCGGCCGGCCCGTCGAAGCCGTCGGTCCACACCTGCGTCCAGCCCGGCTCGGGCTCGGGATCCGGGTCGGGGTTGCCGCCGCCGATCGTGCCGTAGACCTGGAACTCCCAAAGCGAGTAGCCGTATCCGGTGCCGCGGGCCGTGCCGTTCATCCGGACGTAGCGGCCGCTGCCGGTGAGATTGAGCGTCTCGGTGCCGCCGGCGCCGTTGGTGACGGTGTGGACGGTGGTCCAGGCGCTGCCGTCCGGTGAGGTCTGGATCTGGTACGCCCGCCCGAAGGCGGCCTCCCAGCGCAGCACGACCTGAGTGATCGTCGCGGTGGCGCCGAGGTCGACGCGGATCCACTGCGGGTCGCTGAACTGGCTGGACCAGCGGGTGCCGGTGTTGCCGTCGACGGCGTAGGTGGCGGCCCACCCGTCGCCTTCGGCGGACGAGGCGGTGACGGGTTTGTTCTGGGAGAGGAGGGTGTCGGCGGCCTGCGCGCCGGTCAGGGGAAGACCGAGGTACGCGAGCACGACCGCCAACGCGACAAGGGGAACGAGTCGGCGCGGGGACACGGGGAGACTCCTGACTGCTTGAGGGAAAGCGCTCTCCAGGATGGCCGAAGTGTTACGCCCGGCTTTCGTCCATGTCAATACCTGGATTTCTGTTATGCACGCAAACCAGGCGCTAACACCCGTCGCTCCGCGACTGTCGGAAAGCGCTCTCCAGGCGTCTCCTGCGGCCGCAGCCATGCCGTCCTCGTTGCGACGTCGGCCGAGTGCGGTCCGGAACGCTTCCGTGACGCAGCCATGCCGCCCTCGCTGCGACGCCGGCCGAGTGCGGCCCGTTCAACCCGTCGGTGGGCGGGGTCCGACGACCGGCGCGCCGGTCCGCGAGCGAAAGTGGTAGCTCAGCCACGCTTTCGGGCCGCCGGCGAGTGGCTGAG
>NZ_JBFAZH010000573.1:0-4994 GCF_040681735.1 Actinoplanes sp. NPDC051633
CCCGCGTCAAGCGGCCCGACCGGTCGCCGACCTCGGCCGCCTCGCCCTCCAGCAGCACCGCGACCGAGCCGGGCGGCTGCTCGCCGGCGCGCCCCGCCTCGGGTGTCGGCAGGTCGACCTCGACGGCGCTCGGGTCGACCTCGGCCGCCAGCGCCTCGCCGACCACGGTGTAGACCTGCAGCGGCGTGGTCACCGGGACGGTCACCCAACGCCGGGCGGCCGGCAGCGGTTGCAGCCGCAGTTTCGCCGACATGATCACACCGAACACTTCGGACAGTTCGGCGGGCGGGGCGGTGCGGCGGGCGCCCTCGAAGTCCACAAAGCTCACTTCGGAGATCTGCGCCTCGGGAGCGCCGAAGCGATGCCGCAGCGGGCCGGACTCGTTGACCGCCAGCATGCCGCCGAGCGTTGCGGTGCGCGACGGCGGGTCGACCGCCAATCGCTGGCCGCGCAACGCGAGCGCCGCCTGCAAAGCGCGCACCGGCGTGCCGGCGCCGGCCTCGGCGGACCGCCCCTCGGTGTCGTGGTTCCACATGCCACCGAGCCGGCCGGCGTCAATCAGCAGGTCGACGCCTGCGGGCGGCGTACCCCAGTCGATTTTGCTTCCGGAACCCCGGGACATGGTGGCGAGGCCGCGCTCAGCGGCCAGCCGGATGATGTCCTCGACCTGGCGGGGGGTCGCCGGGACCGCGACGAAGCTGACCCGGCGGCCGGCCACCGCGTCGACCGAGCGGGCCGCACGCGCGAAATCCGGCCCGCAGATGTCGGCCAGCGCACGCAGCACCGGCTCCCGGCCGGGCAGCGGTGGAGTCGCGGGCATCGTCATCCCCTAATAGAAGGCCCCGAAGATCGTCCATTCTGGCGTATCGTACACATGTTCTAATCGCGGTGGGGAGGGCTGTTCGTGGGACTAGTCGACGCTGAGCAGGGGGGATGCGCCGGTAATCTGTGCGGGGTGACGACCAATCTGCCTGACGGGCCTCCGGTGGCCGCGCGCGTGACCAGCGAGCGGACGCACCACGGCGACACCGTGATCGACGAGTTCGCGTGGCTGGCGGACAAGGACAATCCCGACACGATCGCGTACCTGAAAGCCGAGAACGCGTGGACCGAGCGGGCCACCGAGCATCTCGGTGCGTTGCGCGACACGATCTTCGGTGAGATCAAGTCGCGGACCTTGGAGACCGATCTGACCGTTCCGGTCCGCAAGGGTGCGTACTGGTATTACGTGCGCACCGAGGAGGGCAAGCAGTACGGGATCCACTGCCGCGTGCCGGTCCGCCCGGGCGAGACGGCGCCGCCGACCGAGGGTGGTCCGGGCGAGGAGGTGCTCCTCGACGGCAACGAGCTGGCCGAGGGGCACGAGTTCTTCCAGCTCGGCACGTTCGACGTGAGCCCCGACGGGCACTGGCTGGCGTTCTCCACCGACTACACCGGCGACGAGCGCTTCACCGTGCGGATCAAGGATCTGCGCACGGGTGAGGTGCTGGCCGACGAGATCACCGATGCGGCTTACGGCAGTGCCTGGTCGCTGGACGCGTCCGCGCTGTTCTACATCACGGTGGACGACGCGTGGCGGCCCTATCGCGTGTGGCGGCATTTGGTCGGCCGTCCCGCCGCCGAGGACACGATCGTGTTCGAGGAGCCGGACGAGCGCTTCTTCGTGGGTGTCGGGCTGACCCGCAGCGAGAAGTTCATCCTGATCGACGTGCATAGCAAGATCACTTCTGAGGTGTACGTGATTCCGGCCGACGCCCCGACCTCGGAGCCGGCCGTCATCGCGCCGCGGCAGCAGGGCGTGGAGTACACGGTGGAGCATCACGGCCACCGGTTCCTGATCCTGCACAACCGCGAGGCCGAGGATTTCGCGCTGGCGTACACGTCGGCGGACGCCCCGGGCGAGTGGGTCGAGCTGATCGCGGAGCAGCCCGGCATCCGGCTGGAGTCGGTCGACTCGTTCCAGCGGCATGTGGTCATCTCGCTGCGCAAGGACGGCTTGACCGGGCTGCGGGTGATCGCCGACGGCAGCACGGATTCCTACGACGTCGAGTTCCCCGAGCCGCTCTACAGCGTCGGGCTGTCGAGCAATCCGGAGTACGACACGAGCACGGTCCGGATCGGCTACACGTCGATGATCACGCCGGATTCGGTCTACGACGTCGACCTGGTGACCCGCGAGATGACCCTGCGCAAGCAGCGGCCGGTGCTGGGCGGATACGACCCTGAGCAGTACGACCAGTTCCGCGAGTGGGCGCAGGCCGACGACGGCACCCGCATCCCGATCTCGATCGTCGCGCGCAAGGGTGTGCAGCGCGACGGGTCGGCGCCGCTGCTGCTCTACGGCTACGGGTCGTACGAGTACAGCATCGACCCGTACTTCTCGATCCCACGCCTGTCCCTGCTGGATCGCGGTGTCGTGTATGCGATCGCGCACATCCGCGGCGGCGGCGAGATGGGCCGGCGGTGGTATGAGGACGGCAAGCTGCTGGCCAAGAGGAACACGTTCACCGACTTCGTGGCCTGTGCGGACGCCTTGGTGAAGGGCGCCTGGACGGCGCCGGACCGGCTGGTGGCCCGGGGCGGTTCGGCCGGTGGGCTGCTGATGGGTGCGGTGGCGAACCTGGCGCCCGAGACGTTCGCCGGGATCGTGGCCCAGGTGCCGTTCGTCGACCCGTTGACCACGATCCTCGATCCGTCGTTGCCGCTCACGGTGACCGAGTGGGAGGAGTGGGGGAACCCGCTGGAGTCGGCGGATGTGTACCGGTACATGAAGTCGTACAGCCCGTACGAGAACGTGCGGGACGTGCGCTATCCCAAGATCCTGGCGATGTCGGGGCTCAACGACACCCGGGTGCTCTATCACGAGCCGACGAAGTGGATCGCGCGGTTGAGAGCGACGGCGCCACAGGGGTCGTACCTGCTCAAGACCGAGATGGGCGCCGGTCACGGCGGTCCGAGCGGGCGCTACGACGCCTGGAAAGAGGACCCAAAAATAAAATATTCTGGGCCATAGGGATAATATTGAGCAAAAGCTAGTAGATAATCTGCATGATTCAAATTGTTATTTGGATGTTTCGTTTTCCATGCATTAATTTGTTCCCATTCAGTTTCATCTTCTTTAAAAAGTAAATCCCAAGCTCTTATTTCAACATTTCCTGCATTCATATTAAACTTTATTTTAGTTTTATTTAAATCCGGTACTTTAATAAATTTGTTAAGTTCAATCATATTTTTCTATCCCCTCATTTTTAAATATCATCAATTAGCCAATTTTTGATAATACATTTAATCCCCGTTTCTTTACACCTTATCTAAAATTGAGGACATCTTTCACTTAAAATAGACTAACAGCCAACATAGCTCCCGTGTGAAATTTTTATAATCTTCATATATTACCTCATGTTTCGGAAAGTAATTTAATACTTATTATAATATTTAGATATTACCCAATGAAATATCTAAAAGTTATTATTTAAACAATTTACCTACACATCTTCCAGATACTTCAAGTAAAGTAACTTTTATATTCTAAACAATATCAATTATAAAAATGGTACAACTGTTATAAAAAAATCTTTCCAGAAATATATTTAATAAAAAATTACAAAATCTTAAAAATACTCATCTTCCTAAACTCATGTCTTGAGAACTAGGAATACCTGATAATATTGAGATACGTATGATAGTTTATCAAATCAAATATATTTTTTAATATTTGCTACTACGCTAAAAATACTCGTCCCCTTTTTTGCGGAGTGGTTATCGAATTAGAGATATCGTATACATTAATTCGTGGCTTATTGAGTTCTCGTCCCCTTTTATGCGGGGTGTTATCGAATTTCAACGTGAAACTTATATTGAATGGATAGAAATGAGTTCTCGTCCCCTTTTATGCGGGGTGGTTATCGAATTTAGATGTGCCGGTGTGGGTTTGGATAGTTTTAATCTGTTCTCGTCCCCTTTTCGGCGGGGTGGTTAGCGAATTTGAATTTGCTACGGAAAACGATGAGCTAGTTGCTTGTTCTCGTCCCCTTTTCGGCGGGGTGGTTAGCGAATGACAGTTCTTTAAAACCAATCATATCAATAGTTCGAAGGCAAAATTTACTGTCAAAAATAGTGACAAATCACCTGTACTATAGACGCTAAATGTCACATTTTTTGACAACTAAATTTTAACTATGTCTTAATTAAATTATACTATATTTTCCCATACCTAAGCTTGTTTTCATACCTGAACCTGAAAATTCGCCAAACTTTAATAAAAAATGAGTTAACTGTAAAAAAGGTAAGGGGCCTTTAATTTTAAACACCATTTCTCCTGTAAACGAAGGAATTTTAACTTTTTCTAAGTTAAAACGTGTACTTTTCAATTTGTAGTCGACAATATTAACATTTTTCATTAAAAAATCTAATGTTTCTTTGTCGTACATTTTATATTCTTCAAAAAAAGCATCAAATTGTATCATAATACTTCTAAAAAAACGTTTAACATCAGGAAAAATCATGTAACTACTCTGATATTTAAAAGACATAGGTGTCTGAATATTAAGACGTACATAACGATTTAGATCTTCTGTTTGCAAAAGTTGGTTCATAATGTTCTGAACATTTATCTTCTCGATTTGAAATGATTGAATGTCAATATTTGTTTGATAATATTTCAAAAGCAAACTATTTTTAGAACTAAATAGTTTAACAATCTCCTTTAATAAATTATCTGACATACATACAATTTCCCAAATTACTTTTTTACTTTTATAATATATTCTTTGTTTCAATGGACTATAAGCGAATTCATGATGTAATTGGTCAGCAATATCATTAGGAAGATAATCCATTAATACACCATGTAAAATACTTCCTAAATATTGAAATCGAATATTATCTGGTAAATCTAACTCTACTGTAATTTTATTTATCATAATAACTCTTTAAATTCCTTATTTTTTTCTTTAAAATAATTATAGTCTTCTTCCTCTATCTCAGGAAATGAG
>NZ_JBFAZH010000574.1:0-4992 GCF_040681735.1 Actinoplanes sp. NPDC051633
GACACCCAAGCACCGCGAGTCCGACACCGTGGTGCGGCGCGGCCCGATCACCAAACAGGGCTCCACCCTGGTGCGCTGGGCCGCGGTCGAGGCGGCCCAGGGCGCCCGCAACGCGGGCTGGCTCGAGCAAGGCGCACCCGCATCGCCGAACGCCGGGGCCGCAACATCGCCACCGTCGCGGTGGCCCGCAAACTGCTCACCTACGTCTACTACGGCCTGCGCGACGGGCACATCCGCGCCCTCGACCAAGCCACGGCGGCGTGAGCAGGCTCGGACGTGACCGGACGCGGGTCGTTCTGTGTCTGACCCCCGTCGGCCGGCGGCGTGGTCGCCTCCTTGATTGACCCCGCCCGGTCACGGTCGTAAATCACCATGCCCCCGAAAGACTGCGGGGCGAACGGATGACCGGCAGCCGAGCCTCGGCCTGCCCTCCGGCATCGAACCCGGAACCTGGCGAACACGACCAACCCATAACCCCCACCACGGCTACGCCGCGGCCAGTCACGCACGCCTACCAGCGGCCTGCGGCCGCAGGCGAAGGGCAGCAAACCCACGACTTGACCGGCCCCACTCCTTCATGGATGACAAAGAGAGGTGCCGTTAGCGAGATAGTCCCGAGGACGAAGGCCGAGAGGATGGGTAGCCGGGTGTCTGAACTCCGACATCGAGCACTGCCTACGTCGGACTAACATGTATTAGCTCAACAACGGCGTTGCGTCATTCCCGCAGGTCTCGTCAGAATCACTCAGGGGATGATCGGGAGGTGTCCGCGATGAGCCGGGTGTCGTGGCAATCAGTCAAGAACGGGTGGTCGACGATGTCATCAAACTATTCGCAGTGGCTGCGACCCAGGGGTCCGAATGTTGCTAGCGGTCTACTCGTCATTGTCGCTGCCTACGCCGCTTGGATGATGGAGCCTGAAGTCACACCAACGTCCTCGGGCTGCACACCCAAGGCACTACCTCCGACGACTCAGGTCGCAAGTGTCGCCGTCGCAGATGCGACCGGTGAGCAACGAATAGACATCGTTATACCACCTAGTGGGGGCCTTCGTAACGGTAGATCACCGGAACTGACTATCCAGGGAGATTCGACTCTCCCAGCCGGGACTCCGCTAGCCATGGCCACTACGGAATTTCGCCGCGACGACGGCGACGTCCTGGCACATGCTCAAGTCACGAGCGTTGCCCAAGTTGCGCGGGACGGCCGGACCGTAACAGTCAGCATATGCGCGTCTCCACGCCTCGGCGAAGTAAGCGGTTACGGAAAGTATGTCGGCGCGACCAGCCTCGACGATCCTCGCGCGCGAGGGGCGAACATTCCCATAGATATACACGTTAGCTATCCTTTTCACAACAGGGTCCTCTTGTGGTCGCTATTAGCCGCATTGTCCGGTCTGATTTGGACTTGGATAATAAGGCACGCGGACGAGCAGATTCCACCACGTCGAGAGCCGTGGACACATACGCTCGGTATTCGTATAGCGTCGATACTAGTGGCAGTACCCGTTGTAATTTCACTTGTTATCGACA
This sequence comes from Actinoplanes sp. NPDC051633, assembly GCF_040681735.1. Taxonomy (NCBI): domain Bacteria; kingdom Bacillati; phylum Actinomycetota; class Actinomycetes; order Micromonosporales; family Micromonosporaceae; genus Actinoplanes; species Actinoplanes sp. NPDC051633. The sequence continues at coordinate 1,533 of NZ_JBFAZH010000574.1, forward strand.
ATAGCGATTGGCCTGGGAAATTGTCATCCTATGTGGCGTTGGCCGCGGCCGTGGGCGGCGCCGTTATCGCCGCTGCCCCTACCTTTCGCGCACTCGCCAGTCGAATTGAGGAGCCCCCGCCACCACCGAACGTCAACGGTTGATCTGCGTCACCGGTGGCCTTGGGAGGGGAACGGGCACCCGTCGTGAACGCCGTTTGCGGTACACCGCCGGCGCGACTGGCAACGCCATGAACAAGAAGGAGCTCGATGAGCATTTCAGGGTGCTGCGGCGGATTGGAGACGAATACATTCAGGCGTGGATTCGCCTCCGTAGCGAGTCAGGAGACGCGCAAACCCCGAGTGCCCAGCAAGATTCCCTTTCTGTAACGGATCCGGCACGTCGCCCTGATTGACTCGCTGCCTACGAGGTCAGTCAGCCCGACGCCGTCGTAGGAGAAAACCTCGCCTCGACCCCTCGCTTGTAAGACTTGGGCGATGCGTCCGGCCGCGTCTGTCCGCGTCCGTGACCTCGGACAGTCGTCCGCCACCATCACGACCTGTCCGGCTCCGTCCGTGGCGGTTGCTGTCGTCGTTGCTGTCAGCTGACTCAGGCGGCTCGCTGTGTTATGAGGTGGTCAAGTGACGTCCCGTCCTCGTCAGGCGCCATGCCGTATTGCTGTACGTCGGCCGGCTCCCTCCTGGCTGTCGCGCAGGGGTCCCGCTAGTTAGCGCGCAGCGGATCACCAACTGCCCTTTAGGCCACCTTGTCAGGCCCTAGCCAAACCCAGGAGGACACAAGTGAATGCCGGGCACGCCTGGCACCCCTCCAGGCCCCGGCAGATCGCGGCAGCCTAAAAACGGCAGACAATACTGGTGACACAAGCATGGTGCCAAACTCAGTGCAGCGATGATGCCTGCCCCGGCGGCTCGCCCTGCTGCGGAAACTCCAGAACTTGCGATAGCGGCGGGCATTCGTAAGATCATGTCCCGGTTGCACTTGCAGTCGTCATACCCTCGGTCGTCGAAACACTTGTCGTGCCGACAGCACACCTGGTCGACCGCATCTATGGGAGGGTTTGGTCCGCCGAACCCCGGGCCGCACCAATTGCCGTATATAGGAATAGATAAGGATAGGGCCTGACGACCGACTCGAGTGGTGATACGCGGATCGAGAGTTGCCTGGGTCGCCGCCACTGATTCACTGAAGTCTGCAATTTGGGATGGAGCGAAGTTCTTGCCGGGATCCATTGCGCCGGGAATAGAAAAATATGTGGTGCGGGATTTTTCAAGTGAGACTTCAGCTGTGAAGCCGGGTACGTTCATATCTGTGCCCTCCGTCGGCTTGTCGCGTTGTCCAATTGGCGATCATGGACACTGCCGATTCCGCGGAATGCAGTCGAAGCAGAGTCCATTGGGTGCGGGATCACAACAGCGTTGATTTACACCGCATCGCGAAGCGACCGGCGGCCTGCCGCCACCTCCCCCGGCGCCTCCGCCAGGCCTGACGATGTCGCATCCTGCTTGCAGAACGAACCGCCGGAGCGGTCGTCCGTGCTCGGCACGTGCTTGAGTAGCGTACGCGGACCGAGTTCTGTACAGAGATGATCCAGCTACAAACTGTGGAATGCTCATATCTGGTCCCTTGTTTGTGGTGTGTATGCTAGCGGTCGAAGTACGGCGACAATTTGGTCACCATGAATGGGAATTCTTCCGACACGTCCACGCGGACGAAGTATTTATGCGTCACATCGGTCTGACGGTGGGTATAGGCGAAGATAACGTCCAGCACCGTGCGTGTGTTCCTCAGACGAGAGGATTTAACCTCGACCGCCGTCAGCGATGCATCATCAGCGTGTGCGGCAGCGGTTTGGGCGTAAACAGCAGGATATCGCACGGCCAAGTAGTTGAGTGCCCGGTGCTCGTCCGTTGCCCCGGCATTGTCAGCCATCTGCATAATACGGTCAAGCACCTCCTCTGCAGTCGCGCGGAATTTTGTGATCTCTGCTTTGCTCGCGCCCTCCGGCGTGGGGATGGCTCCCAGGAGGCTGTCGCGATCGAACGAGAAAATCTGGTCGTAGATGAGAATCGGCAAGCCAAGACCATTACACGCATCCGGTGGAGCGGTAGGCCCGAGGATTCCGATGGCCAGGTCGAGGTCATCAGGCTGCGGCCTCCCTCGAACTGATTGCATCAGGAGGTCGAGATCACTGGATTCTCGGGGCGCCAACAGATACGTCTCTAGTCCCTCGATCACGAAGATCCAGCACAACTGGCGTGCTAGATAGCGGTTGGAACTGTCCGCCAGGACAGCCTGGAAAGTCTCTTGATCGGTCAAGCCAGCGGTTATAGCGCGGCCAGCTGCTTGAGCGAACTCCTTCTCGATGCCGATCGACGGGAAGCGCGGCTCAATGCGTCCGAGTGCGTACACAAATGGCTGGCTTGGCAGTGTCAACGTATCACTGTCCATTCGCATGTCGGAGTCGCCGGTTTCTCGTAGGGCGTCCTCCGGCTCCATAGTTCCTCCGTCTATTAGGGTCGCGCGCGGCCCGATCGTGGTGGCCACCGGCGTCCGCAGTGATGGCTGGCGGGAGGTGCTCGGGTTCGCCGTGGGTGACAGTGAGGACGGCGCGTTCTGGACCGCGTTCCTGCGGTCGTTGAAGGCCCGTGGGCTGGGCGGGGTGCAGCTGGTCATCTCCGACGCCCACACCGGCCTCAAGCAGGCCATCGCCGCGGTGCTGCTCGGCGCCAGCTGGCAACGCTGCCGAGTGCACTTCCTGCGTAACGTGCTCGCCCAGGTCCCCAAGGGCAACGCCGAGATGGTCGCCGCGGCGATCCGCACCATCTTCGCCCCCCGACGCCGCCCACGTCCGTGAGCAGCTCGACGTGATCGCCGGGATGCTCGGCCGGCAATCCCGAAGGTCGAGACCATGCTGCGCGACGCCGCCGAGGACCTGCTGGCGTTCACCGGCTTCCCGGTCAGCCATTGGAAGAAGATCTGGTCGACCAACCCCCTCGAGAGGTTGAACAAGGATCAAACGCCGCACCGACGTCGTCGGTGTGTTCCCCAACCCCGCCGCCCTGCTCCGCCTAGCCGGCGCGGTGCTGGTCGAGGCCCACGACGAATGGCAGACCGGCGACCGGCGCTACCTCGCCGAAGGCTCCATGGCCATGCTCACCACGACACCGACCACGACAAGCGAACTGATCGCGGCGTAACCAGACGCGTTGCCAGACAGGGCAACGAACCGGAAAACTGAACAACGCACAGAGCCTTACGCCGGCGATCTACACCACTCCGCGGGACGTGACCCCCAGGCCGTGCCGGTCGGCTGCCGGACAACACCCTCGCATGCCCCGAGACTCTGACGGTCTTCGGCTGGCCCGACCTCTCCCCGCCTTCCACGAGTGTCGCCGGGAGCGGTTAGCGTGCCGCCGCCCGCATACCCCGCGGGCGCCGGCACGCTGCCTCGGCGACGGAG
>NZ_JBFAZH010000575.1:0-4987 GCF_040681735.1 Actinoplanes sp. NPDC051633
CTTATGTTATAAGGTATATTACCAAATATTTTATAGGATTGGTTTTTAGGAAATTTAAACTGCACCGGTCCATCGGCCACACGCTACCGGCGCGCCCCCGGCCGCGCGCGTGGGGAGCGCTCGGCTGGGGACAACGCCGCGAAAATGTGGTGCGACGGGTCAGGCGGTGCGACGGCGCCGCTTGAACGGGTCGGTCAGGGACGGCGGCTGGTAGCCGGCGTCGACCGGGTTGAAGTTCGTGCCCGGCGGCACGATCTTGTCGATGCGGTCGAGCAGCTCCGGCGTCACCGTGAGATCGACCGCGCCGAGCTGGGTCTCCAGCTGGTCCATCGTGCGCGGTCCGATGATCGGCGCGGTCACCGCCGGGTGCTGCAGCACGAAGGCGATGGCCAGGTGCACCAGCGTCGTGCCGGCTTCCTCGGCAAGCGTCGCCAGCTCGTCGGCCGCGTCCAGCTTGCGCTGGTTGACCTCGAGCGACATGTCGTACCGGGCCGGCATGCGCTTGGCCCGATTGGTGTCCGGCGTGCCGGAGGCCTTGCGGAACTTGCCGCTCAGCCAGCCGCCGGCCAGCGGGCTCCACGGGATCACGCCGAGGCCGTACTGCTCGGCGACCGGCAGGACGTCGGCCTCGATGCCCCGGACCAGGATCGAATACGGCGGCTGCTCGGTGACGTACCGGCCCAGGCCGAGCCGCTGCGCCGTCCACTGACCCTCGACGATCCGCCAGGCCGGGTACGTCGACGAGCCGAAGGCCCGGATCTTGCCCTGCCGCTGCAGGTCGGTCAGCGCCGAGAGGGTTTCCTCGTCGCTGGTGTCCGGGTCCGGCCGGTGGATCTGGTAGAGGTCGATGTAGTCGGTGTTCAGCCTGCGCAGGCTGTTCTCGACCTCGCGGAAGATCCAGCGGCGCGAGTTGCCCTGCTGGTTGGGGTCGCCCCCGGCGCCGGGTGCGGCGTCGACGGGTACGCCCATCTGGCCGTGCACCTTCGTCGCGAGGATCACGTCGTCACGCTTGCCGCCGGACAACGCCTTGCCGACGATGACCTCCGACTCACCTTGCGAGTAGACGTCGGCCGTGTCGATGAAGTTGATCCCCGCGTCCAGGGCCCGATGGATGATCTTGATGGACGCATCGTGGTCCGGCTCGCCCCAGGCGCCGAACATCATGGCGCCGAGGCAGAGCGGGCTGACGTGCATACCGGTACGTCCGAGGCTGCGATACTCCATGGTCCGAACCTATGCCGTGTTACTCGGCGCTGCCCGGCTCGGCCATCTTGCGGTGCATCTGCGCCTTCGCGGCGTCCGGCATCACCTTCGACGCGGCGCCCTGCACCTTCGTCTTCATCGAGCCGGCGACGACCTTCTCCTTGCCCTTCATCAGCGCCTCGAAGCCCTGCTTCGCGACCACGGCGGGGTCGTCCTTCTTGCTCGCGCCGACGTTGGTGTCGAGCATGTCGGCCCGCTCGAAGAACTGGGTGTCGGTGGGGCCGGGCATCAGCGAGGTGATGGTGATGTCGGTGTCCTTGAGCTCGTTGCGCAGCGCTTCGGCGAAGGACTGCACGAACGACTTCGAGGCGTTGTACACGGCCTGGTAGGTGCCGGGCATCATCGACGCGATCGACGAGGTGAACAGCACGTCGCCGGCGTTGCGGGCGACCATGTCGGGCAGCACCCGCTTGGCCAGGTGGACGGTCGAGGTGACGTTGACGTCGATGACGTTCAGCTCGTCCTTGAGGTCGGTCTGCCGGGCGAAGTCGCCGCCGATGCCACGGCCCGCGTTGAGCGCGATGGCGTCGACCGGGCGGCCGGTCTCGAGGATCGCCGCGTAGAGCGCCTCGACGCCGTCGTAGGTGGCGAGGTCGGCGCGGACCGCGAGTACCTGGTTCTGCCCGTCTCGCCGGAAGTCGGCGGCGGCCTGCTCGATGCCGTCGTCCTCGGCCGTGATCAGCAGGTCGTACCCGTGCTCGGCGAACTGCTTGGCCAGCTCGAAGCCGATGCCGCTGGAGGCGCCGGTCACCACTGCGAAAGGATTGCCGGTGGGAGTAGTCATGTCTTCGGCGTGCCCCGCAAGCGCCCGGTTATTCGTGCATATCGCCGCCCGGACGGGGCACGACAAAGGGTTATGAAAGCTTTGACCTGGCAGGGCACCGGCAAGGTGTCCGTCGAGACGGTTCCGGACCCGAAGATCCAAGAGCCCACCGACGCGATCGTGCGGATGACCTCCACGGCGATCTGCGGCTCCGACCTTCACCTCTACGACGTGCTGGGCATGTACCTGGACAAAGGTGACGTCCTCGGACACGAGCCGATGGGCATCGTCGAGGAGGTCGGCGCCCAGGTCACCCACATCAAGCCCGGCGACCGGGTGGTGATCCCGTTCAACATCTCCTGCGGGCACTGCTGGATGTGCGCCAAGGGCTTCTTCGCCCAGTGCGAGACCACCCAGGTACGCGAGCAGGGCAAGGGCGCGTCGCTGTTCGGCTACACCAAGCTGTACGGCCAGGTGCCCGGCGGCCAGGCCGAGTACCTTCGCGTGCCGCAGGCGCAGTTCGGCCCGATCAAGGTGCCGGACGGCCACCCCGACGAGCGCTACCTCTTCCTCTCCGACGTGCTCACCACGTCGTGGCAGGCCGCGAAGTACGCCGACATCGAGCCGGGCGACACGGTGCTGGTCACCGGGCTCGGGCCGATCGGCCAGATGTCCGCCCGGATCGCCCGCCACCTCGGCGCCGGCCGCGTGATCGCGATCGACAGCGTGCCCGAGCGGCTGGCGATGGCCGAGCGCAACGGCATCGAGACGATCGACTTCGGCAAGGTCGACGACGTGACCGCCGCGGTCATGGACATGACCGACGGCCGGGGCGCCGACGGCGTGATCGAGGCGGTCGGCATGGAGGCGCACGGCACGCCGTTCCAGTCGGCGGCGATGAAGGCCGCCGGGCTGCTGCCCGACCCGATCGCCCGCAAGGCCACCGAGACCTTCGGGGTGGACCGGATGGCCGCGCTGCGGACCGCCTTCTCCACCGTGCGGCGGGCCGGGACGATCTCGATCATCGGTGTCTACGGCGGCGAGGCCGACCCGTTCCCGATGATGGACCTGTTCGACAAGGGCGTCACGATGCGGATGGGTCAGGCACACGTCAAGCGCTGGGTCGACGACATCATGCCGTTGCTGACCGGCGACAGCGACCCGCTGGGCGTGGACGACCTGACCACGCACCGGCTGCCGCTCGATGAGGCGCCGCACGCGTACGAGATCTTCAAGAAGAAGGAAGACGGCTGCATCAAGGTCGTGCTGAAGCCGTAGTTCGCCGGCGGTACTACGCTGCGCCGCATGTTTGTGATCCGGGAGCGGTTCTTCAGCATCGGGGACGACTTCGACGTGCTGGACGAGCACGGCACGAGGCTGTTCCACGTCGACGGCAAGGTGTTCAGTGCCCGCAACCGGGTGGTGATCGAGGATCCGTCGGGCGAGGAGGTCGCCAGCGTGCACCGGCACCTGGTGGCTCTTCGCCCGACGTACGAGATCCGGATCGGCGGGGAGAAGGCGGCCGAGGTACGCAAGAAGCTGTTCACCCCGTTCCGCGAGAAGTTCGCCATCGACGTGCCCGGCCCGGACGACCTCGAGATGAGGGGCGACCTGCTCGATCACGAGTACACGATCGAGCGCGGCGGGCAGGAGGTGGCCGCGGTCTCGAAGCGCTGGCTGACCATCCGGGACACGTACGCGGTGCAGAGCTCCGCCGGGGTCGACCCGCTGCTGATCCTGTGCAGCGTGCTCGCGCTGGACCTGGCGCTGGCCCGCGACGAGAAGAAGGACGAGAAGAAGAAGGAACAGGAAGAGGACGACTGACGGGAACTCCCGGGCCCGCTCCCGCGACCAACGCAGGATGGTTGGATCGGCGAGCAAGTACTGACCGGATAAGAGGACCCCGCATGCGCATCGCCCGTCTCGTCGCCGCCGCCGTCGCCGCGACCGCCCTCGTCGTCGTGACCACCGGCGGCCCGGCCCTGGCGCACAACTCGCTGACCAAGGCGGTGCCGGACAAGAACGCGACGGTCAAGAAGCCACCGGCCGCCGTCGAGCTGACCTTCCTGCAGAAGGTGGACCCGAAGTTCCTCACCATCGTGGTGACCGACGCGCAGAAGCAGAAGGTGCCCGCCGCGGCGGCCGAGGCGGACGGGAAGAAGGGGACGCTCCCGCTCACCGGCGACCTGGCCAACGGCACGTACCAGGTGGCCTACCGGGTGGTATCCGAGGACGGGCACCCGGTGCAGGGCTCGTACACGTTCACCGTCGCCGCCCCGACCGTGACCTCGGCCGCACCGTCGGTTTCCCCCGATCCGGTGGTTTCGTCGCCGGTTCCGGCCGCCGCTCCGTCGACCGTCGCGGCGGCGGACACCTCGGACGACGGGCCCGGTTGGGCACTTATCGCCGCAATCATCGCCGGACTGCTGGTCATCGGGCTGGGAGCGCTCTTCGTCGCGCGCCGACGGTCGTGATCCACTATCCAAAGTGACCGGATTGCTACGTAAAGTGACTCATACTTTCGGCTAGTCAGGCCTCGTCCTCTCAGCTAAGGTCTCCTTAACTGAACGGCCAAGCATGCGTGCCCAACGACAAGAAGTGATCGTCAATGGGTAAGCGGAACGCTGATAGCGATACCTGCTCCACCCGGGCCCAGCACCATCGGGCCGGCTCTCCGGACAGGTGACAGGGAGGACTCAGCATGACCGTCACAAGCACCGCAACACCGGCACTTACCGAGGCGCCCGCCGAGAGCGCGACCGACCTGCTCAACGCCATGGCCGCGATGCCGGTCGGGCACCCCTCGCGGGCGAGTCTGCGCGATCGGGCGATCGAGGCCTGGCTGCCCCTGGCCCGCCACCTCGCGCACCGCTACTCCGGCCGCGGCGAACCCACCGACGACCTGATCCAGACCGCCACCGTCGGCCTGATCAAAGCCGTCGACAAATTCGACCCCGACCG
>NZ_JBFAZH010000576.1:0-4987 GCF_040681735.1 Actinoplanes sp. NPDC051633
TAGCGGACCGGCCGGGCTCCTCACCACGGAACGTTGCGGCGGCGGCGCCGGGTGGGTCAAGGGGAGGTGGCCGCGGCGCGGGTGGAGAGGTCCAAGGCCGGGATCAGGCCCGGGGCGAACATGGCCAGGACCGCCAGCAAGGCGATCACCGTGAAGAGGCCGCGCAGCACGAAGATCTCGCCCGGACCGCCGGCCCGCACCGCGATGCCGTCGGGTACGCCGATCATCCGCCACATGCGCCGGCCCATCGGGACCGGCCACAGCAGCGGCACCCCGCTCCGGGTGATCATGTCGCCGAACAGATGCACCACGCACCCGACGCCCACCGCCGTGCCCAGCAGCGGGAAGCCCCGATCGGCCGGCAGGTGCGAGGCCGCCAGGGCCGCCACCCCGCCCGCCGTCAAGGTCACGATCAGCCATCCGGCCCGCTCCGCCCACCGGTCGAACAGACCGCGCAACGCCAGCCCGGCCATGAAGAACAGGACCCCGAGGACCGCCCACTTCCCGTACGCGGCGCAGAGCGTCGTCGTGCCCCAGCCGACCAGGCCGGCGAACACCAGCGTGTGGGTGAAGGTCCGGTGTCCGTTGGTGCGGCGCGGGTCCCGGGGCAGCCGGGTGACCGAGTAGATGCCCAGTGACACCTTCTCGATCACCTCGGCGATGAACAGCGAGAACACCCCGAAGGTCCGGGCCACCGTCGCGCCGCCCTCGTTGCGGGTGACCTTGCCGGACAGGTCGAGATCGGGCAGCAGGGCCGCGCCCGCGCACACCGTCGCACCGATGGTCACCGCTAGCGGGCTCTGCTCGTACCCCGCGAAGTGATCCAAGGCCCAGCTCCCCGCGAGCCAGACCGACGCGCCCGACAGTGCGTGTGACGGACCCATCATGGCGCCAGCGTCGCAGAGCGACGCCAGGCGATCAAAGACCCGACTGTCCGAAGGGGACTACGGCGCGTTCCACGGTGCGACGTCCTGCCGCCGGTGGTGATAGTGGTGGTGCCGGGGGCCGCGGTGCCGCGCGAACGCCATGAACAGGAAGAACAGCGGGAAGATCGGCCAGAAGAAGTGTGCCCCGGAGAGCAGCCAGAGGCCGGTCAGCAGCGCCGTCACGAAGATCAGGAATCCGCCCGCCGAGCGGCGTTCCCGGCGTGTCGCGGCGACCGCCTGCGGCGTGTCGGCCAGCGCACGGCGGCCGTTGTCGGGCAGGTCGGCGGTGAGCGGCAGCAGCTCGTCGCGGTAGGTGGTGCCGTAGCAGGCGGCCAGCCGCTCCTCGCCCTCCGCGAGGTTGAGCCGGCCCTCGGTCATCGCGGCGCGCAGGATGGTCGCGACCTGCTCGCGCTCGCTGTCGGACGTGCGGATCCGGTGCGGCCCGGAACGGGTGGCGTCGGTAGTCATGGCTCAAGGGTCGCGAAGATGGCCGTCCGCCGCGTCGGCCCGCGGACGCAACTCGATCGCTCCGATCGGAGCAGGCGCCGCGCCCGCACTACTCCCGGCGGCCTATTCAAGATCAACGACATACCCCCAGGGGAGTACGCGTCACCGCGTCGCCATGGTGATGCCCGGCGGTCGCGGCGTGCCGTACGTTCGGTATGTGGACGAGGCGGCCTGGCATTCTTCGCCGGGGCAATCAGGGCAATCAGGGCAATGGCAATCAGCGCATTGGCGCGATCGCCGCCCGCACGGGGGAGGCCCTCCGATCGGCGCGGCGATCGGCGCCGGGCTGTTCCATGTCTTCGGCGCCCGGGACGCGGCCGCCGACGGTCTCCTCTACCACCGGATGGACGTCCTCGTCTACGCGCTGCTGCTGGCCGGGCCGCTGGCGTTGTGCTGGCGGCGCCGCGCCCCGATCCCCGTCCTGGTCGTCGCGACCGCTGCGTCGCTCGCGTTCGCCACCCTTGCCGCGCCGCGCTGGATGTTCATGGTCGCCCCGATCGTCGCCCTCTTCGGGGCGGTCAAGAAGGGCCGGGCGCGCGCCGCCCTCGGGGTGGTGGCGGCCGGCTATGTCGCGTACCCGCTGCTGACGGTCGTGCTCGCCGACCGCCTCGAGGTGAACGCCGGAGCGCAACCCGGCCTGCGCGAGCTCCTGGTGCTGGCCGGCACGCTGGCGGTGACGATGTTCCTCGGCCGCGCCGCCAAGGCGCAGGCCGAGCACATGGCCGAGGCGATGAAGACCCGCGCGGAACGTGCGAAGGCCAAGGAGGAGCAGGAGCGTCGGCAGGCCTCCGAGGAGCGACTGCGGATGGCCCGGGAGCTGCACGACGTGCTCGGGCACCACCTGTCGCTGATCAACGTGCAGGCGGGCGTCGGGCTGCACCTGATGGACAACCGGCCGGAGCAGGCGCGGGAGGCGCTCACCGCGATCAAGACGGCGAGCTCCGAGGCACTGCGTGAGGTGCGGGCGGTGCTGGGGGTGCTGCGCCCGGAGGAGGAGGTCGCGCCCCGGCAGCCGGCTCTGGGCCTGGACCGGCTCGACGAGCTGACCGAAAGCGCCGGGCTGCCGGTGACCACGACCATCTCGGGGGCGTCGCGGCCGCTGCCCGCCGAGGTGGACCGGGCCGCGTACCGGATCGTGCAGGAAGCCCTGACCAACGTGCGCAAGCACGCCGCCGCGGACGCCAAGGCCGAGGTGACCGTGTCCTTCTCGCCGGGTTCGCTGGATCTGTCGGTCCGCAACGACGGCCTTGCGCCCGAGATGGGTGACGGCAGCGGGATCACCGGCATGCGGGCCCGCGCCGAAACGCTGGGCGGGAGCCTGCAGGCGGGACCACTGCCCGGAGGCGGCTTCCTGGTCACCGCCTCACTGCCGACCTCGGGGGACGCGAAGTGATCACTGTGCTGCTCGCCGACGACCAGGCCCTGGTCCGGGCCGGCTTTCGCGCGCTGCTCAACGCCGAGCCGGACATCGAGGTGGTCGGTGAGGCCGCGGACGGGGTCGAGGCGGTGCGGCTGGCGCAGCTGACCACACCCGACGTCGTGCTGATGGACATCCGGATGCCCGGCGTGGACGGCCTCGAGGCGACCCGCCGGATCGCCGCCGACCCCGCGCTGTCCGGGACGAGGGTGGTCATCCTGACGACCTTCGAGCTGGACGAGTACGTGTTCGAGGCGCTGCGCACCGGCGCGTCCGGCTTCCTGGTCAAGGACACCGAGCCGGTCGAGCTGCTGCGGGGCGTGCGGGCGGTGGCGGCCGGGGATGCGCTGCTCTCGCCGAGCGTGACCCGGCGGGTGATCGGTGAGTTCGCGACGCCGGGCGGCCGGGTGCACGCCGGTGTGCCGCCGGCCGAGCTGGCCCAGCTGACCGACCGGGAGCGCGAGGTGATGGTGCTGGTCGGCGAGGGGTTGTCCAACGACGAGATCGCGGCCCGGCTGGTGATCAGCCCGGCGACGGCGAAGACGCATGTCAGCCGGGCGATGGTCAAGCTGGGTGCGCGGGATCGCGCGCAACTGGTCGTGTACGCGTACGAGGCGGGTCTGATCCGCCCCGGCTGGCTGAATTGATTTCCGCGAGTTGTCGATTTCGCGATCCCGCCGGCGTCATGCTCCCGAAGTGATCGAAACGAAGGGACCACGACCATGCAATATGCACTTCTGATCTATGGCGACGAGAAGCGCTGGCAGTCCCGGACCGACGCCGAGATGGCGGAGAACCACGTCCGGCACCAGAGGTTCATGCAGTTGCTCCAGCAGCGGGACGCGATGCGCGGCGGGGCGGAGCTCGAGTACGCCTCGTCCGCGGCGACCACCGTCCGTGACACTGGTGGTGACGTCACGGTCACGGACGGTCCGTTCGCCGAGGCGGCCGAGCAGCTCGGCGGGTTCTACCTGGTGGAGGCGGCCGACCTGGACGACGCGATCTCGCTGGCCAAGGCACTGCCCGAGGGGATCGTCGAGATACGCCCGATCGTGCCGGCGCGCGGATGATCATGGATGTGGTGGAGCAGGCGTACCGCGATCATTGGGCGCGCCTGCTCGCCCTCCTCGTCACCCGGCTGCGTCGCTTCGACGTCGCCGAGGACAGCCTGCAGGACGCCTTCGTCGCGGCGGCCCGGTCCTGGCCGGCGGACGGGGTGCCGGCCAACCCGGCGGCCTGGCTGATGACCGCCGCCCACCGGCGCGCGCTCGACCGGCTGCGGCGGGAGACCCGCGACCGCGACCGGTTGCCGCTGCTGATCACCGACGATCGGCCCGGTGAGCCCGATCTCGACGAGATCACCGACGAGCGGCTGCGGATGCTGTTCGCCTGCTGTCACCCCGCGCTGGCGCCCGAGGGCCGGGCGGCGATGATGCTGCGCTTCGTCGGCGGCCTCACCACCGCCGAGATCGCCCGGCTCTTCCTGGTCTCCGAGTCGACCATGGCGGCCCGGCTGACCCGGGCCAAGCGCAAGATGGCGCTCGCCGGCATCCCGCTGCGCGAACCGTCCGCGGCCGACCTCCCGGAGCGGATCGATGTCCTGCTCAAGGTCGTCTATCTGCTCTTCACCGAGGGGTACCGGGCGACCGAGGGCTCCTCACTGGTCCGCGACCGCCTGGCGTCGGAGGCGATCCGGCTGGGATACGTGCTCGGCGAGCTGCTGCCGGGGGAGGAGCGGATCATCGCCTTGCTTGCGCTGATGATCCTCCAGCACTCGCGCCGGGATGCGCGGATCGACGGCGAGGGCGCGCTGGTGCTGTTGCCGGACCAGGATCGGGACCGCTGGCACCACGACGAGATCGCGCAGGCGCTCGATCTGCTTCACTTTGTGCGCACGCCCAATGAATACGCTCTGCAAGCGTGGATCGCGGCGGAACACGCGACCGCGGCGGCGCCGGACTGGCCGAAAATAGCCCGGCTCTACGCCGATCTCGAGATCCTCACCCCCTCTCCGATCGTCCGGCTCAACCGCGCGGTGGCCGTCGCGGAGGCCGGCTCGCCGGAGGCGGCGTGGGCACTACTTCAGGGCCTGGACTCGGAGTTACCCGCAAATCACCTGCTCTCCGCGACACGCGGA
>NZ_JBFAZH010000577.1:0-4985 GCF_040681735.1 Actinoplanes sp. NPDC051633
TTCCGATCTGGTCGACGACGCCGGCGCCGGGTACGACACCCTCGCCCGCCTGGAGGCGCTGAAGCCGGCCTTCCTCAAGCTGGGCCGGGCGTCGCTGGCCGGTGTCGAGACCGAGGGGGCGCGCCGCGCCTCGATCCGCTCGCTGGTCGAGTTCGCCCGCGAGCTCGAGTGCACGGTGATCGCCGAGGGCATCGAGTCGGAGCAGCAGCGCGACGCGCTCGCCGAGTGCGGCGTGCCCCTCGGGCAGGGCTTCTACCTGGGCCGCCCGGTCCCGGTCGAGCGGGCCCTGGCCGACGCGGCGGCGGTCACCGGCTAGCGGCCAGCCGGCTCAGGCCCAGCAGGGCGCCGATGTACGGGGTGGGCAGGCCCAGCCGCTCGCCCATCTCGTGCACGGCGCCCACCAGGGCGTCCAGCTCGAGTGGCCGGCCCGCCTCGGCGTCCTGCAACATCGAGAAGGCGCCCAGCCTCGCCGTCACCTGATGGCGGTCCTCGGGCGTCTGCTCGATGTCGCAGCCGAGCCGCCGCCCGATCGCCGCGGCCTCGCGCATCGCCGCCGAACAGAAATCACGCACCAGCGGGTCGGCCAGGATCCGGTCCGCCGTGGCGCCGGTCAGCGCGGAGACCGGGTTGATGGTCATGTTGCCCCACAGCTTGTACCAGATGTCGTACCGGACATCGGCGGACACGACGGCGGTGAACCCGGCGGCACCCAGCAGGTCGCCCACCGCGTCGGCCCGCGCCGAGCCGCCACCGGCCGGCTCGCCGACGATGAGCCCGTTGCCCATGACGTGCTCGACCACGCCCGGCTCGGGGCTGGAACAGCTCGAGTGCACCACACCGCCCAGCACGCGGCCGACGTCGACCGCGGCCGCGACCACGCCGCCGGGATCGACGCTGCGCAGCGGCTCGTCGCCGAGCACGGTGCCGCGGCCGAACCACCAGGGCACGCCGTTCATGAACGGCACCACGACCGTGCTCTTCCCGAGCAGCGGCGGCAGGTGACGCACCGCGGCGGCCAGGGCGGGCGCCTTCACGGTGAGGATGACGACGTCCTGCTCGCCCAGCTCGCCCGCGTCGGCGGCGGCCCTGGCCGGTGCGGTCACCGTGCCGTCGGCGGTCCGGAGCTGCCAGCCGCGCTCACGCAGCGAAGTCAGCGTCGCACCGCGGGCCACGACACTGACCTCGGCGACCTTCGACGCGGCGAGGCGGGCGCCGATCCACCCGCCGATCGCGCCCGCTCCGACCACGCATACCCTGGTCATCGGCCCAGGGTATCGGCTGTCGTGTGGTCACCGGCGGGCCCCGGTGCGAGGATGTGCCGGTGGACACCGCGGCTGAGCCGGCCGCTGGACAGGACGAGGCGAGGTTCCCCGCTTTGCTCGAGGACAGCGCCGACGACCTGTACGAGAACGCCCCGTGCGGCAACCTGTCGTCCCTGCTCGACGGCACGATCGCGAAGGTCAACCGCACCCTGCTCGGCTGGCTGGGTTACACCCGGGACGAGCTCGTCGGGCGGATGCGGTTCCCGGATCTGCTCCCGATCGGCACGCGGATCTACTACGAGACCCATCTGGCCCCGATGCTCGCGCTCGAGGGCGAGATCAGTGGGATAGCGCTCGACCTGCGGGCGAAGGACGGCAGCAAGTTCCCCGTCTTCGTCAGCTCGCTGGTGAAGACCGGCGGCGACGGCGGCCCCCAGCTGGTCCGCACCATCCTGTTCGACGGCCGCCAGCGCCGCGCCTACGAGCAGGAGCTGCTGCAGGCCCGCCGGGACGCCGAACGCGAGGGTGAACGCCTGCGGCATCTGGTCTCCGACCTGCAACGCAGCCTGCTGCCGGCGGTGCTCCAGACGCCGCCCGGCCTGGAGACGGCGGCGCTGTACCGGATGGCGTCGACCGATCAGGTGGGCGGTGACTTCTACGACCTCTTCCCGCTGGCCGACGGTCGCTGGGGCTTCTTCCTCGGCGACGTCAGCGGCAAGGGCATCGAGGCCGCCGCGGTGACGGCCGCGGCACGGTACACGCTGCGCGCCGCGGCGGTGTACGACCCGGATCCGGCAGCGGTCCTGCACAACCTCAACACGGTCCTGTATCAGGAGTACCGCAAGGACGCCCGCTACTGCACCGTCGTGTTCGGCATCCTCACGCCGTCGCCCGAGGGCTTCACCGCGGTGATCGCCAGCGGCGGGCATCCCGAGCCGTTGCTGCTGCGCGCCGGCGGGACGGCGGACCATCACCGCACCAA
The DNA here is from genome assembly GCF_040681735.1 of Actinoplanes sp. NPDC051633. Classification (NCBI taxonomy): domain Bacteria; kingdom Bacillati; phylum Actinomycetota; class Actinomycetes; order Micromonosporales; family Micromonosporaceae; genus Actinoplanes; species Actinoplanes sp. NPDC051633. The sequence goes on from NZ_JBFAZH010000577.1 coordinate 2,245, forward strand.
GGGCCGCATGGTGGGAGTGTTCGCCGACTCCGCGTACACCAACACGGTCCTCGCCGTCGCGCCTGGCGACACGCTGGTGCTCTACACCGACGGCCTCACCGAGGCCCGCATCGGCGGCGGTGATCGATACGGGGTGGAGGCGGTGGCCCGGTTCGGCAACGATCTCGCCCCGGCGAGCGCCGCATCGGCCATCGAGGCGTTCGCCGGCCTGCTCGACGACTTCGGCGACGGCCTCGAGGACGACACCGCCATCATGACGATCGGCGTGCCCGGCCGAGAAGAAGAGCAAGCATCGCGTACGCGCTGAGCACGCCGAGGCCGGCCCACCACGGCAGCGGGAAGTACCCCGCGGACGGCGCGTAGTGAGCGGTCACCTGCGGGTACTCGACCAGCACCTGCTGCACCGCGAACCCCGCGGCCGGGGTCACCTGCAGCAGCCGGTCCGCGACCGTGTCCGGCAGGATCGGCAGGGTGGCGACGGTGTAGGGCAGGGCGACCAGCACCAGGGCCACGAGGATCGCCGCCCAGCGCCGCCCGAGCCACCGGCGCAGCCCGTACGCGAAAACGGCGCACAACGCCAGCGCCACCGCGAGGCCGCCGACCAGCCGGAGACCCGTCCAGAACGGCAGCAGGGCCGGCACGCCGTTGCGGTGCAGGATCGCGATGCCGGCCGGGATGGTGACCCCGGCCGCCACCAGGCCGGCGCCGAGGGCGGCCGCCGCGAGGACCATGACCCGCCCGCGGTGACCGGCGCCGGCGACCAGCACGACGATCAACAGGATCGGCATGGCCGTCAGCAGCATCGGCACCACCGGCGGGCCGTCCTGCCCGGCCGGCCCGATGTCGCCGGTGCCGCTCACCGTGAAGACGCCGGCCTTCTCGACGGCTCCCGACGGGTTGTGGAACTTCTCCCAGTCGGTCCGGTTCATGTCACCGACCGGCTCGCTGACCCAGCCGCCCGCCGCATCCGCGCCGCCGGTCACCTCGACGTGGTCGAAGACGCCGACGGCCTGGGTGAATCGGACCTCCTCGATCGCTCCGCCGAGCATCACCTTCCGCAGCGTCAGGTCGCCGGGCGAGGTGGCGAACAAGCCGACCTGGACGGTGTCCGGCAGCCCGTCGAGCGTCGCCGAGGCGACCGTCCGCCATTGCGAGCCGTCGGCCGACACTGCGGCGGTGATCCGGTCGCCCGAGCGGGTCAGGCGCATCCACGGCGACGATCCGCCCACGGCCACGTCGCGCGTGTAGCCGTGCTGGAACCGCAGGCCGTGCGCGCCGGTCGCCATCAGGGCCGCGTACGGCGACCCTTGGCGCACCCCGTCCTTGACGATGATCCCGGTCTTCGCCCACGGCACCAGGCCGGCGACGATCTCGTCGTGGCCGGGCGGCGGGTAGGTGATCGTCCCGGTCATCGACGTCAGCCGGGCGGTGATGCTGCCCTCGCGGCCGAGTTCACGGTGCAGGAACCAGAATCGGTCGTTCACCGCCACGGCGGCCGGGCACGGCCCGGCGCAGGAGGCGACGTTGCGGGAGGCGATGAACAGGCCCAGGCCCACGACGAACAGGGCCGCGGCGGCGATGGCGATGAGGCGGATGCGCATGCGACGGTTCTACGGACCGCCGGATAACACGGCCCGAATCGGTGCTGTCATGCCGCTGTTATGTGCCGCGCGGCATGCTGAGGGCATGTTCAAGCTGGGTGGCGGGACCGTGGGGGCGCGGTTCACGATCTTGTACGCGGTGGTGTTCCTGCTGTCCGGGGCCGGTCTGCTGGGGCTGGCCGTCCTGCTCTCCAGCTTCGAGGTGACCACCGTTGCGCCGCCCGGCGTCGCTCCGCCCGGTCTCGACGGGCACGCCGTGCTGGCCCGCCAGCTCGCCGCCGGCTCCCTGCTCGCCCTGGTCGTGATGGCCGTCGTGTCGCTGGTGGTCGGCCGGGTGCTGGCCAAGCGCGTGCTCCGGCCCCTGCGGCTGGTCACCCGCGCCACCCGGCGGATCACCGCGGAGAGCCTGGACCGCCGCCTGGCCGTGGCCGGCCCGGCGGACGAGGTGAAGGATCTCGCCGACACCATCGACGGGCTCCTCGCCCGGCTCGAGACGTCGTTCACGGCGCAGCGCCGGTTCGTCGCGAACGCCTCGCACGAGCTGCGGACGCCGCTGGCGACGATGCGGGCGTCGCTCGACGTCGCGGTCGCCAAGCCGCAGCCCGCCGCCTCCACGGTGGCGCTGGCCGATCGGCTGCGTCCCCAGCTCGACCGGGTCGATCATCTGCTCGACGGGTTCCTCGTGCTGGCGCGGGCGCAGCACGGCGCTCTGACCGACGTCACCGACGTCGACCTGGGGAAGCTCGTCGGCGAATCGCTGCACGAGAGGGCCGCGGGCATCGAAGCCGGCCGCCTGACGGTGCACGCCGACGCCGGCTCGGTGGTCCGGGGCAGCTCTGCGTTGTTGACGCGCCTGGTGGACAACCTGGTCGACAACGCCGTCAAGCACAACGTCGGCGGCGGGCGGATCGAGATCTCCGGGCACCCCGAGGGCGGCCTGATCGTCGAGACCAGCGGGCCGGTGCTCGACCAGCAGGAGGTCGACCGGCTGGCGCAGCCCTTCGAGCGGCTCGGCGACGAGCGCACCGGCTCGTCGGGGCTGGGCCTGTCCATCGTGGCGTCGATCGCCGTGGCGCACGGCGGCCGGCTCGACCTGACCGCCCGGCGCGAGGGCGGGCTGCGCGTGGCGGTCGTGCTGCC